>VAZL01000349.1 GCA_005883445.1 Alphaproteobacteria bacterium
CCACGTCGCTCGCGCTGCCCCCCGCAAAGGGAACGATGACTTGGATGGGTCGCGTCGGGTAGGCTTGCGCCGATGCCGCCCCTGGCACAGCAAGGATTCCGACTGCGGCTGCGGCCACGTGCAGAAAGCGCGAACGTGTCATGGACATTGCCCTCGCAGAGAGTCTGCTGCGTTCAAGCGTAATTGACCGATCCGTGCAAGCCGATTCTTCGCCCACGGTGCTTCATTTGCGTTCGCATTCTTCTTGCCGAGGCGATCCGCGTATATGAAGATGCCGCTCGTGGGCTGAGCAGGGGACAATCGTGACGCGCAATGTCGACAGCGACAATCAAAGCCTGCGCGGCTTCTTGCGGCTGGTGGAGACCGAATATCCGGACGAATTGCTGCGCGTTCGCGAGCCGATCGACCTGCGTTTCGATGCCACGGCCTTGGTGTTCGAGCTCGATCACGCGGGCAAGAGCCCGGTTATCGTGTTCGAGAACGTGCGCGGCAGCACTATGCAGCTGGTCACGAATGTCGCCGGCAATCGCAAGCTCTTAGCCGCCTGTCTCGGGGTGGAACCCGGCAATCTACCCACGGCGTTTCGCGAACGCTGCCAAAAGTATATCCCCTGCGAGCTCGTCGACCGCGGCGCCTGGGAAGACGTGGTGCTCGAAGGCGACGACGTCGACCTGACGAAATTGCCGGTCCCGCTGCAATTTAAGGTCGATGCGGCGCCGTATATCACCGCGGGTCAGATCGTGGCGCGCGATCCGGTGACCGGCGTCGATACGACCGGTTTCCATCGCCTGATGCTCAAGGACAAAAACCGGCTCGGTGTGTCGCTGCATTCACGCCGGCGCCTGTACGAATTCCATCGCCGCGCCGAGGAGCGCGGAAAGCCGCTCCCGGCGGCCATTACGCTCGGGATCCATCCGCTGCACTACATGGGCTCGATGGTTTACGCCTATCCGCCGCACGTGCGAAAATACGAAATCATCGGCGGCTTGTTCGGCGAGCCTTATCGGCTCGCCCGCTGCGGGATCGCCGATCTCGAAGTGCCGGCCGACGCCGAGATCATCATCGAAGGCGAAATCCTGCCCAACGTGCACGAGCCCGAAGGTCCATTCAGCGAGTTCACCGGCTACGCCTCGTACCGCAGCACGCAGAACGTATTCGTCGCGCACCGGATTCGCATGCGCCGCGACGCCATGTTCCACAGCGTCACCTCGGGCATGTCGCGGGATCACATCCTGATTTCCTGCATCACCCGCGAAGGCGAGATCCTCAACGCGCTGCGGCGCAATTTGCCGAACGTGCGCGCGGTGCACGTGCCACACACGACCTGCGGCGCCTTCATGGCCTTCATTTCCATGAAAAAGATCGCCGAAGGCGAGCCGCAGATGGCCATCATGGCCGCTCTCGGCACCGAACAGTACACGAAATACGTCATCGTCGTTGACGACGACGTGGACATTTTCAACATCAACGACGTGATGTGGGCACTCGCCACGCGGATGCGGGCGGACAAGGACATCGTCTTCATTCCGGGGGCCAAAGGCGCCATACTCGACCCCACGTCGGACCCGGAGACCTTCACGCTGACCAAGATGGGCATCGATGCCACTCGCCCGACCGGACGCGATTTCGCCGAACGTCTGACGATCCCGGATGATCAGCGCGCGCGGGCGCGGTCTATTTTGGCGGCCGCCGGTATCAAGCTTTAGCCCGCCAGTCGTTGGTGCAGCCGGGGGTCGATGAGCATACGGGGCGACGTCGGGTCTTTCACCGAACTGTCAGCCTCCGTTTCGTTCATGCGCTCAACTGCAGCGCATCATCCGCCTCCGACCCCGACGGCCTCGGGTGGTGGCTGCCAATAGACCGCCCAGCTTTCCACGGCCACGATGATCCCATAGAGGGGGGGTGTCCAACAGACCGCCGGCAAGCTTGATCAAATAGCCGATGCCTTCCTGGGAAGCGACGAACTCCGACACAATGACGCCGATGATGGCCAACGTGATGGAAATCTTCATGCCGCCGAAGATATACGGCATGGCGTTGGGCATGCGGATCTTCCAGAAGATCTGCCAGCGCGAGCCCATGAAGGTGCGCGCCATGCGGTGAATATCCTCGTCGATCGATTCGAAGCCCATGGCCGCGTTGATCGTCATCGGAAAGAACGCGACCAGGAAGGCCAGCAGCAGGCTGGGCATAGTGCCGGTCCCGAACCACACGATGAACAAGGGGGCGATGGAGATTTTCGGGATGACCTGCGAGACCACGATGACGGGATAAAAGCCTTTTCGAACGATGGCGGAGTAGGTGATCAACACGGCGACGAAGATGCCGCCGATGACGGAGAGCAGAAATCCGAGCACGGTCAGATAAAGCGAGGGCCACAAATGCGTGAGCAGGAGATCATGGCGATGCGCCATCGTTTCCAATACCGCCGATGGCGGTGGCAGGATGATGCTGCGGATACCCAACATTCTGACGCTGATCTCCCAAGCCAAGAGGATGAGTGTCGTGACCAGGACCGGCCACCCGATGGTGGCCGCGTATTTGCCGATGTTATTCCGCATGGCTCGCCTCGATCGCCTTGCGGAGATGGCGAACCAAGCGATTGAACGTTTCGTCCTCGGTCACGGCAATAGGCCGCGGCCGCGGAAGCTCGATTGCCAGTTCGTCGATGATCGTCGCCGGTCGACGCCCCATGACCACCACGCGGTCGGAGAGGAACGCCGCTTCACGGATGCTGTGGGTGACGAAAATCACGGTTTTCCGATTGACCTGCCAAATGCGCTGGAGTTCGACCGCCATTTCGTCGCGCGTGATTGCATCCAACGCGCTGAATGGCTCGTCCATCAGCAAGATATTGGGGTCGTGCACGAGCGCGCGACAAATCGCCACGCGCTGGCGCATGCCGCCCGACAACTGACGCGGCAACACGCCGGCAAATTCGTCGATTTTCGCCATGCGCAGCAGTTCCATCGCTCGCCGCCGGTAGTGCGGACGCGGCAGCTTCAGCAGCTCGATGGGAAAGAGCACGTTTTGCAACACCGTACGCCAGGGCAACAGAACCGGGCTCTGGAAGACCACGCCGATTTCCCGCCGAGGCCCGGTCACTTTCGCGCCTTGGATTCGAATCTCGCCCGCAGTGGGATCGATCAGTCCGGCAACCATCATAAGCAATGTGCTCTTGCCGCAACCGCTCGGACCCAACACGCTTAGAAACTCCCCATCGCCGACGTCGAATGACAGGTGGCGGATCGCTTCGAGGTCGCCGAAGGTCTTCTTGAGAGCTGCGATGCTTACGATCGCTGCGCCGTCGTCGCGGGCGCGGCCGAGAGCTCGTGCCGGCGCCGACGAGGCGACTGCCGACCGCATCGAGTGGTTCTCCTCAATCCCGCTGTCGGCAGCCATAATGTTGGTGCGAAACCGCGCACGCCGAAATTGGGCGATTTCTGTGCCGAGTTGGCGCGGAGACCTTCACAGCCCCATCATACTATCATACTAATAACCGGCACTCTCAGGATGACCCCGCTTGGCCGCGCTTGCAAGCTCCTTCTTTGGGCATCCCACCCGCGGTACGCGCGTCGCTCGGCGCCGTGTCGGTGCCGGTCCGCTGTTGTTCGCCGCAAGCTAGAGTTTGGCCATGAAAGCGGTGTCGTTCGATGCGCGAGGCCAGCCCTTGGCGTCGACCGTCGGGGCCGACGCGCGGGATTTGCCGCTCACGCCCGAGCGCGCTCTCGATGCAATTGCCGTCGGTGCGATGTCACGCGAGACGCGGCGCCCATGAAGCCGACCAACTTCGAGTTTGCGCGCGCAACGAGTCTCGCCGAGGCCGCGACAATTCTCCGCCAAGCGGCCGGCACGGCAAGAGTGGTTGCGGGCGGTCAGTCGCTCGGTCCGATGTTGAACCTGCGTCTGGTACAGCCGAGTATCTTGGTGGACATCACTGCCATTCCCGAATTGACCCACGTCGAAGAACACGCGGATGGAGTCGTTGTCGGCGCCTGCGTGACTATCTCCGACATCGAGGATGGACGTGTGCGCGTCGAGGAACTGCCGATTCTCGCCTCCGTGGCCGGCGGCGTCGCCTATCGCGCGGTGCGCAACCGCGGCACCATTGGGGGCAGTATTTGTCATGCCGACCCCGCGGGCGATTGGCTGCCGACGCTGTGCGCACTGGCCGCCGAATGCATTGTGACCGACGGCCGGCGCGCCCGCCGCGTACCGATCGACCAATTCGTAACCGGCGCTTTCGAGGTCATGCTCGAACCGGGAGAACTGCTGCAAGCCATCCGCATTCCACGTCCCTCTCGCGCCGCGCGCTGCGGCTATTACAAGGTGTGCCGCAAGGCGGGGGAGTTCGCCCTGGCGAGCGGCGCAGTATTGCTCGATGGCGAACGCGACCGCTTCAGAGCGGCCATCGGGGCGACGGAAGGGCGGCCTGTCGTCATCGCGGACGCGCGCATGATCTTGGGAGGGATTCCGCGGCCGGGAGCCGCCGTCCGTCTCGACGAGAGCGCTGCCAATGAACTGCTGGGGCGCGCCGGACTGACCACGCCCGCGCGCCTCCACATCACCGCCCTGACGCGGGCGGCGGCTTCGGCGATGGCCAAATGAGAGCCGTGGGCCTCACCGTAAACGGCATCCCCGTCATCGAGACGGTAGAGCCGCGCATGCACCTCGCCGACCTGTTGCGCGAACGGCTCGGTTTGACCGGCACGCATCTGCGCTGCGAGCAGGGCGCGTGCGGTGCGTGCACGCTGCTGATCGACGGTCAGCCGGCGCGATCCTGCATCACCTATGCGGTCCTTTGCGAGGGCGCGCAGATCACGACCATCGAAGGGCTGGAGGACGATCCCGTCATGGCCGCGTTGCGGCAGGCGTTCACGGCCGAGCATGGTTTGCAATGCGGATTCTGCACGCCGGGAATGCTGATCACCGCGCGCGACATCGTCAGCCGTCTTCCCGCTGCCGACGAGCGGCGCGTCCGCCTCGAGCTGAGCGGCAACCTTTGCCGCTGCACCGGATATGTCGGCATCGTGCGCGCCATTCGCCGCGTGTTGGAGCAGCGTCGCGCCGGCGCCCTCGCCGCGTCGGCGGCCGAGCCAAGGAGGCTTGGTCCGGTGGGCTCGCGCCACGGCGGGCCGGTCACCGGCGCGGCTTCGGTGCCGCTCGTTGCTGCCATCGGCGATGACGCGCCCCCAGCTTTCGGCGAAGGCGATTTGGGTCTGGCGGGAAAAAAGCCCAATATTGAAATCCGACAGTCTTTCGTCATCGCGCGGCCGCGGCGCGAGGTATGGTATTTCTTGGCCGAGGTCGAACGCGTGGTCCCGTGCATGCCCGGAGCCACGCTCAGCAGTTCGCGCGGCGATCGGCTGCAAGGGCAGCTCGCGATCAAGCTCGGCCCGATCGCGGCTGCGTTCAACGGCGAGGCGCGCGTGATCCGCGATGAGGCCATGCAGCGCGGCATGATCCTGGGAGCGGGCAGAGATCGGTTCAGCGCCTCGCGGGCGAGCGCCGAGATCGAATACGAGTTGAGTGCGGAGCAGGGTGGGGCGGCGACCCGGGTCGATATTACGGTGCGCGCCCTCTTGCTCGGACCGCTCGCGCAGTTCGGACGCAGCGCGATCGTGAGTGATCTGGCGGCTCGCATCAGCGACATGTTCGCGCGCAACCTCGAGCGGCGGCTGGCAGGATCGTCGGATGCGATGGACGAAGCGACGGGTCCCATCCAAGCAGGCTCGCTGCTTCGCGCCGTTATCGTCGCGCGCGTGAAGAAGATGCTCGCGCGACTGTGGGGCAAGTCTCGCCGATGATACCGACCATGGTCTCGTTTTACCTCGCTGGTGCGCAATCAATCGGTCTCGACCCGCGGGCACCGCACAAAACGGATCGCGTTCACGTCCAAACCACCTGATGGCACCGATCATGTCCAAACTCTTGAAGGCCTATGACCGCAGCCGCGTTCCTCTCTATATCCAGGTCGCCGCGGTGATGCGCCAACGCATCGAAAGACGGCAATGGCAGCCTGGCCAGAAAATCTCCACTCTAGTCGAGCTCGAGCGCGAGTTCGAAGTGGCGCGCGTCACCGTCCGCCAGGCCGTCGATATCCTGCGCCAAGAAGGCTTGCTGCATTGCCATCAGGGCCGCGGCACGTTCGTGGCGGAAAAGCCCCCGAGCCGGCACTGGCTCGAGCTCGCCACCGACTGGGCCATCTTGATCGACTCGATCAAGGACAATGTCCCCAAGCGGATCAAGGTCGATCATCCGCCTGCGTATCCGGAGCTGCACGAGGGGGAAGGCGCCCTCGCTCCCGAATACCGGTTCATCCGCAGCCTGCAATATAAGGACGGCGAGCCCTATGGGATCGTCAATGTGCACCTTGCCCGTGCGGTGTTCGATCGCGATCCCGAGGCCTTTCTGACACGGCCCGCGCTGGCGATTCTCGCGAGCTTCACCGATATCGAAGTGCAGCATGCCTATCAGACGATCGTGATCGGCGGCGCCAGCGTGCAGACCGCCGACCTGTTGAAGATCGCGCTCGGCGCGCCGACGGCCGAATGCCGCTGCGTCGTCATCGATGGAAGCGGCGTCGCGATCTACGTGGCCGACATTACCTATCGCAGCGAGGTCGTGCGGCTGCACATCGATCTGCTCGCCAATTCCACTCCAGCCTCGACGAAAGCCGCGTCGGCGCCCCGGACCGCAATGGCGGCGACGCCGAAGTGAAGACCCCAACCGCGGCAGGAAGCGCAATGTCCTCGCAAGGTGTTGGAGCTCGCCTCGTCAGAAAGGAAGATGATCGCCTCGTGCGCGGTCGCGGGCAGTTCGTTGCCGACATTCGGCTGCCGGCAATGAAAGACGTCGCCTTCGTCCGCAGCCCCCTCGCGCACGCCCGCATTCGCGGCATTTCCATCCCGCCCGATCAGCGCGACAGCACGTTCACGGCGGCCGATCTCGTCGGCGTGAAGCCGATCCGCGCGGTGTCGGGTCTGCGCGGCTTCAAGGTGTCGGAACAGCCGCCGCTCGCCACCGACAAGGTTCGCCATGTCGGCGAGTTGGTCGCCATGTGCATCGCCGCTACGAGGGCGGAGGCCGAGGACCTTGCCGCGTCGGTGACGCTCGAGCTCGAGGAATTGCCGGCCGTTTACGACATGCTGGAAGCGCGCAACAGCGACGCCGCGCTGGTCCACGAGCATTGGCCCGACAACGTCTTTCTCGAGACTTTCCTCGATATCGATATCGCCAAAGCGTTCGACGCGCCGATCAGGGTCTCGCGCGAGATCCGCACCGCTCGGCAATGCATGGCGCCGATCGAAGGGCGTGGCGTCGTTGCCTTCTGGGACACGCGGCTCGAGCAATTGACGGTCTACTCGGCTTGTCAGATGCCGCACATCGTGCGTACCGGGCTGTCCGAGTGCCTCGGCCTTGAAGAGGGCCAGGTCCGCATCATCGCGCCGGACGTTGGCGGCGGATTTGGCTATAAGGGCATCCTGCTGCCGGAGGAGATTTGTCTCGGCTGGCTCGCCATGCATTGCGGCCATCCGGTGCGCTGGATCGAGGATCGTCGCGAACATCTCGTTGCCGGCGCCAATTGCCGCGAGCACCATTACCGCATCACCGCCTATGCCGAGCGCGACGGCCGCCTGCGTGGTATCGACTGCGAAGCTGCCGTCGATTCCGGTGCCTATTCGTCCTACCCGTTCTCCGCCTGCCTGGAAGCCGCGCAGGTGGCGAGCATCCTGCCGGGGCCGTACGATTTTCCCGCTTACCGCTGTCGCACGTTTTCGGTCGCAACCAACAAGTGGCGCGCACAGGCGTCTGTTTCGCCCTCTAACTCATCCTCGACGCGGTTGCGCGCGAGGCCGGCATCGAACCGCACGAAGTGCGCAGAAGAAATCTCGTGCGGCCCGAGCAGATGCCGTTCGACAATATCACCAACAAGCATTTCGACAGCGGTGACTATCCGGAATCGCTGCGCCGCGCCGTGGCGGCGATCGATATCGCGGCGATCAGAGATCGTCAGAAACGCGGGGAGTCGGACGGACGGTTGGTCGGCGTCGGTCTTGCGACCTATTGCGAGCAGGCCGCGCACGGCACGTCGGTGTATTACGGCTGGGGGATCCCCATGGTGCCCGGGTATGAACAGGCAACCGCGCGCCTGACGCCCGATGGCGGCTTGGAGTTGCGCGTCGGCGTGCACTCGCACGGACAGGGGCTCGAAACGACGCTGGCCCAAGTTGCCCATCAAATCCTCGGCATCGACATCGCCAAGATCAGAACCGTGCTCGGTGACACCGCGCTGACTCCCTATTCGACCGGCACCTGGGGCTCGCGCGCGATGGTGATGGCCGGCGGCGCGGTGGCGACGGCTTGCCGGGAAATCGCCAAGCGCGCCGCCAGCATCGCTGGACGGCTGCTGCAGACGGATCCCGCGCAGGTCTTCATCCGCGGCGGTCAGGCCCTCGGCCCGCACGGGGCCGTCAGTTTGGCGGAGATCGCGCGCGCCTGGTACCTGCGGCCGCAGGATCTCCCGGCTGACGTCGATCCCGGCGGTCTCGAGGCCACGACCGGCTATAAGCCGACGCGCGACAGCGGAACCTTCAGCTACGCCACCCATGCCGCCTTGGTGGCGGTCGATCCGGAAATCGGAGACGTGGAAATCCTGGGCTACGTCATCGTCGAGGACGGCGGCAAGCTGGTGAATCCCATGATCGTGGACGGGCAAATTTACGGCGGCTTCGCGCAGGGCGTCGGCACGGCGCTCTATGAGGAGATGCCGTTCGATCCTTCGGGGCAGCCGCTCGCCTCCACCCTAGCGGACTATCTCCTGCCGGGATCGACCGAAGTGCCCGCTCCGGTGCTTGATCATATGGAGACGCTCGCCCCCTACACGGAATTCGGGGTCAAGGGCATCGGCGAAGGCGGCGCCATTGCGCCGCCCGCGGCCATCGCCAACGCGGTGAATGATGCGCTGCGGCCGCTCGGCGCCGAGTTGCTGGTGTCGCCGATCACCCCACACCGCATCGTGAGGGCCATCGCGGAGGGGGTCGATCATGAAGAAATTTTGGCGCCGCGATTGCGACGCTGCGGCGTCGGCACTCGAGCGTGAAATTTCATCGCCGGCGGCTTGGCGCCGGATAGGCGACGACGCCGATGGACGTGGATTGACTGAGGTGAAATCGCCGCTTAATGACGCTCCTGCCCACCGGTTTTTCGGGGACCTCAAATGAGTGCGAGTATCGACCAGACACTTGTGCAAAAGATCGACGACAGTCGCGAAAAAGCGATCTCGTTTCTGCAGCAGATGATCGCCATTCCCAGCGTGACCGGGGACGAAGCGAAGATCCAGAAGTTTCTCGCGGATTACATGACGAAGATCGGCCTCGATGTCGACGTGTGGGAAACGGACTGGGAAGCGCTGAAGAAACATCCCGGCTACCGACCCGTGGACAGAGGCTATGAAGGACGCCCGAACATCGTCGCAACGTTGAAGGGCTCGGGCGGGGGGCGCTCATTGCTCTTGAATGGGCATACCGATGTCATCCCGGTTGGCGGTGGCGAGGGCTGGAGCGACAACCCCTGGTCCGCCACCATCAAGAACGGCCGCATCTATGGCCGGGGCTCCGCCGACATGAAGAGCGGTGTCGCCAGCCATATCATGGCAGTGGAATCACTCCTGGCCGCCGGTCTCAAGCCCAAGGGCGACGTTTACATCAATATCGTCGTCGATGAAGAAGTCAGCGGCCACGGCACGTTGGATACGGTGATCCGTGGCTACAAGGCTGACGCCGGTATTTCCGGCGAGACCAGCGACCTGGCGGTTCAACCTGCATGCATCGGCCGAATCTGGTTCGAGATCGAAATCCACGGCAAACCTGCCGGTATTCAAAAGCGCTACGAGGGCATCAGCGGAATTGAGCTCGGCAACAAGATCACGAAGGCGGTCGCAGACCTGGAGGCAAAGCGGGTCGCGACGGTCACGCACCCACTCTATCCCAGCGCTCTCGATACGCTTCCTTGCATCATCGGCAGCTTCTCCGCCGGCAATTATCCGAGTGCATTCCCCGCCAACTGCCTGCTGAAGGGCAGCATCGGCACGGTTCCGGGAGAGGATCATGAAGGCGTGAAGCAGAGCCTCGTGGAACAGGTGGCGCGGGCGGCGGCCGAGGATCCTTGGATGAAGCTCAATCCTCCGAAGGTGCGCTTCGTGGGTTACGACGCGCAGGCGTCCGAAATCCCGAGGGATCATCCCATCGTTAAAACCGTCTCCAAGAAATACAAGGAGGTGACCGGCCGCGACCCCGAGATCAGCGGCCGCCAGGGCGCGGCGGATACGCGGTTTCTCAACCTCTATGCGAATACCCCAACGGTGATCTTCGGACCCGGCTCGACGGCGGTCATGCATGCCGATGACGAGTACGTTTCCATCGCTGACTATCTGACCGCGATCAAGGTTGTGGCGCTCAGCATCTGCGACTGGTGCGGCGTCGATCGCCGGTGAAGCGGACGCCGCGCCGCAGATGAGACGCGTGGCACTCGCCGAGAAAATCTGCTGCACGGGGAGCGGCAAGCGCGCATCCTAGGAGAGGTTGTTGCAGGGACGGCCCACCATTGCGGTTATCGGAGGGACCGGAGACCTCGGTTCAGCGCTTGCAAAACGCTGGGCGGCGGCCGGTTATCCGACCGTGCTGGGGTCGCGATCCAAAGAGAAAGCCGACGCCGCCGCCCGTGAGATGAACGCCAGTCACGGTTCTGCCGTCAGCGGCGAAGATAATCGCACGGCCGCCGCGAAAGCCGACATCGTGGTCATCGCAGTTCCGTACGCGAACCATGAAGCCATCCTGAATGAGATCAAGCCGGCGGTCACGGGCAAGATCGTGGTCGACACCGTCGTCCCCCTCGTCCCCCCGAAAGTGTCCGTCGTGCAGCTGCCACCCGACGGCTCGGCCGCCCTGCGCGCCCAGCGGCTGCTTGGCGAAGCAGCTCGCGTGCAGTCCGCATTCCACAATGTCAGCGCATCCAAGCTCAAATCCGGCGAAAGCATCGATTGCGACGTGCTCGTGTTCGGAGACGACAAAGATGCGCGCGCGATCGTGATCGACTTGGCGAATGCGGCGGGCACGCGGGGTATCGACGGCGGACCGCTCGCCAATTCCATCGCCGCCGAGGCATTGACCTCGGTCCTCATCGGGATCAATCGTCGCTTTAAGGTGAAGGGCGCCGGCATTCGCATCACTGGAATACCGACAGGGCAGCCTCGTGATCCCGCATGAAAAAAGAGATGCTAGCATGGACGTCGGTTGGTCACGCTGGAAATCGCCACGCAGCTGCAACCCGATTCCTGGAATGACGATCCATCGCGCCAGTTTCTTGAAAGCATGAGCGAAGCATACCGACGATGTTGTCCGACGATCTCGTTTACGGCCGCAATCTCACGCGCGAGGAAGCGTTGGAGCTTGTGGACTGCAACCTTGCTTCGCTGCTGCGCGTGGCCGCCCGCCGGCGCGATGGCGCGCACGGTTCCATCGTCTCGTATTCACGCAAGGTTTTTATTCCGCTGACGAAACTTTGCCGTGACGTTTGCCATTACTGCACGTTTGCCCGTCCGCCGCGTGAGAACGAGCGGGCATATCTGTCCCTCGACGAAGCGCTGGCCATCGCGCGGGCGGGTCATGCCGCGGGCTGCAAGGAGGCATTGTTCACGCTCGGCGACCAGCCGGAGTTGCGCTACCGCGGCGCCGCCGATGAGCTTGCCCGCCTCGGACATCGCACGACCTTGTCGTATCTGGCGGAGGCCGCGCGCGCGGTCTACGAACAAACCGGATTATTTGCGCATCTCAATCCCGGCCATTTGACGCCGTCCGATGTGGCCGCGTTGCGCGCCGTCTCGCTCTCCCAGGGGCTCATGCTCGAGTCTGCATCGGAGCGGCTGTGCGAGCGCGGCGGCCCCCACTACGGGTCGCCCGATAAGCATCCACGGGCGCGGCTCGCGAGCATCCGAGCGGCCGGCGAACAGCGCGTGCCGTTCACCTCCGGTATTCTGATCGGCATCGGGGAAACCCGCGAGGAGCGGATCGACTCGCTGCTTGCGCTGCGCGCGCTCAACGACGCTTACGGGCATATACAGGAAATCATCATTCAGAATTTTCGCCCGAAGGCCGCGACCCGCATGGCGCATTCGCCCGCGCCGTCGCTCGAAGACCACCTGTGGACGATCGCGATCGCGCGGTTGTTGTTCGCGCCGTCGATGAATATCCAGGCGCCGCCCAATCTCAGTCCGGATGCGCTGCCGCGATTGATCGACGCGGGCATCAACGACTGGGGTGGTGTGTCGCCCGTCACGCCGGATCACGTCAATCCGGAGGCGCCGTGGCCGCATCTGGACACGCTCGAGCGCGCCACGAACGCGGCCGGCAAGCAATTGGTCG
>VAZL01000944.1 GCA_005883445.1 Alphaproteobacteria bacterium
TCAGCCGGAAGAATTGCGGTAATGCGAAAGCCGGGCCGCTCTCGACCGGCTTGGGGATGACAGCTGGTGCAGTCGTTGGTTTCCGCTCGCTTAAGCCAATCATGCGGGGCAAGAAGGTTAGTTCAATTTGACGCTTCTTGCAGATGCGCTCGACCTCATGCAGAACTGGCGCGCTCAAAAAGTCTGCTTCACCTGCGATCACTATTCGGTTCGTACCGATCCCGTGTATCGCAAACTCGCTGACGATCGCTTCGAGTTCGTGAGGCGCTCCAAGTATCTGTACCCCTGAAATGGCTCGGCCGATCATAGCCGCGTCCTCATCCAGCACGGCAATGACGCGCTGTTGCTGGGGAGCATAGGCGTTAAGTAATTGTATGAAAGACGAGGCGAAACGATTTGCCCCAATTAAGATGATGCGCTCCCGGCGCCACCGATGCTCAGGTGGCTCATTGTCTTCGCTGGCCACGATGCGTACGAAGACTCTGGCCGCGAGGAGCCCGCCCGCGAGCAGCAATCCGTGAACGACAGCACGGCGAAAGTCATCAGTTCGGCAAAAAGCACCGCCTCCGCGATATCCAATGCCTCGTGCACCGAAAAATAGCGCGTCATCCCGTCTTGGAGCCTAAAGGCGAAGAATGCCAGGATGGCAAGTCCCGCAGAAAGCACCCAATAACTGGCGATCACACTCCAGTCGGCGTTGACGTCGACATCACGCAAATACAAAGCCAAGATTGGAGACACTAAGGCCCAGAACAAGTCCCAAATCGATAGGTAGATTCTGCTCCCACTACGCGAAGTTGGAGAATGCACTCGCACCTTATCAACTCCTACTGCCGAATGGGCCCTTCTGGGATGACCCACGACCTCTCGCCGCTCGCACGGGTGATCCCGTTGTGCTCGGGAACTAGAGTGGATTCAGTTTCCTGGCATACCGGCAATTTCTCGATTGAAAGCCGGGCGGCGAACTTACGGCGTTGACTCCGGCTGCCGCCGTATAAGCCGGCAGCTTTTTCCTCGACGTATTCGAGGATCTTGGTTCGGGCAAACGGTGGCAGCTCCGGCGCGGCCAGCATGCGATTGATGATCGACGCTGAAAGGCCGGAAGCTTTATGGCTAGCCTTACGAATGGTCCAAGCGGTGCTCCGAGAGAGCCCCAGTGCTTTGGCTTGTTCGTCGAGTGTGAGGAACCCCGCGGATTTAATCGCCTCAGCTAGTTCTCTGATTTTCGAGGACTGTCGCGCCTTCATTCTGGCGGTGAGCGGAAGCGGTCGGTGGCGTGCCTGCACACGCGCGGCCGGGCGGAACACATCCGATGAGTGCGATTCCATGCTTCATTTCCCTCTGGTTGGCCGCAGGGAGTCCTGCACTCGAATGCTCGTCAGGGGCGGGCTGCCGTGAGCACGACCGCCTGTCCGAACGCGTCATTGTTGACGTACCCCGACGTCATGACGCGAATCGTCCGCCGGGTTGGGCCGCGCGCAACAAAGACTCCACGCGGCCAACGAGAAAGGCGCCGCCGAGGCGAAGTCGGGCATTTGTATTTGCAATCTTCTACGCGGGTTTTGGCGGACCATCGCAAGTCCGCGCTGTTGCCTCTACCGTTGTCGCATCGCCGCCTTTTTCGTTTCCTCTTTCGATGCGCGGCCCCGCCGTTCTTGCCACCTGCGCGCAAGAAATCTGTTTTTCCAACAATACTGAGAAGAAGGAAGTTGTCAGTGACAAATGTCACAAGGTTAGATTTTATTTTCGTCATGTCTGACATACAAAACACCAATAGATCCGCCGGCCTCCGAATTGGCATTCAGCAGGGACGGCGACACGTTCTCGCGTCTCGGCCACGCAAATGTTAGAGCGGCCGAACATGAAGCCTTGCCGATCCACGCTCAATGGTGCACCTCGCGCTCGAGTGCTCCGATATCGTTGAGCATGTAGGATTGCGAAAGTTGCTCGCCGGACATGGCAGCCAGATCCTTCCCGCTGATCCGCTGGTCGAGCAGAATGCGTCCCCGACCCGCGTCCTTGCCGATATAGTCCACGAGTTCGAGCAGCGTGCGGGCGACACACCCACGCACCGACAGGAAGCTCGCGGCGGCCAGGGCCTCGTCGGTCTCTCGCAGGCGCGCCGCCAAGAGGGCCGTGAGATGCTTGTAGATCTCCGGATCGTCTTTGGTGCAGTCCTCAAATGCTTGCCGGGTGATGTATCGGAATGTCGAATCGCACAGAGCGATGGCCGATGCCGACCGCGGCTGGTGATCGATGAGGGAGAGCTCGCCGATGATCTCGCCGGCTCCCACCAGCGCGATGATGCGTTCTTCGCCCCGATCCGACGTAA
>VAZL01000350.1 GCA_005883445.1 Alphaproteobacteria bacterium
CTCGGTGCGCCCTTCGGCGGCTACAAGCAATCGGGCGTCGGACGCGAGGAAGGCATCGAGGAGCTGTTGAGCTTCACGCGCGAGAAGAACATCCACGTCAACCTCAAGCGACGCGGCGGCGCGCATTGAGTCGGGCTTGGAAATTCACACCCTCGCCAGCGCGCCCACCTCGCGCGGAAAGAGATCGTCGACGGTCATCCGCCGGTGGGTGACGCCTTGATCGTGGGCG
>VAZL01000351.1 GCA_005883445.1 Alphaproteobacteria bacterium
CGATCCACGGATGTTGCTCGAACACCGTGCGCCGGATCGTCATCAGATGCATGATCGGGAAAATACCGGTCTTCCTGAAGAAGCGTTCCTCTGCGGCGCGATAATTCGGATAAAGGCGCACCACCTCGTCGCCGCCTGCAAACCCTGCCGGCGCGCGGGCGGAAATCACCGCATCCACCTCGCCGCTCGCGAGCATCGCCGAGAGGCTGGTGTCGGGCCGCGGCTGATAGCGGATCCCGGCCGGCAGCTTCAGTTCCACCTTCTCCGCGCGGCCGGGCTCGTTGACGCCGGCCTGCAACCAGCGGATTTTTGCGAGATCGACGCCCTCCTCCTCGGCGAGAAAGCCGCGCACATAGATGCCGGCGGTCTGCGCCCATTCCGGGATGCCGACGGCGCGGCCCTCGAGATCCTTCGCGGTCCTGATGCCGGCCTCGCCGCGCACGTAGATCGCCGAGTGGCGATGCACCCGCGACGGAAAGACCGGGATCGCGACCATGGG
>VAZL01000352.1 GCA_005883445.1 Alphaproteobacteria bacterium
TGATACCGTCCGCGCGCACCAAGCCTTGCGCGATCTCGCGCACGTGCTCGTAGTCGCAGACTGCAAGGGTGAGATGCACCGATGCGACTCCGCCGGTATCGACGATCGTCGGGCTGCGCAACTGCGGCGCCAGCCCGTGCGTTGGTTTTTGGACGTGTCCAGCCCGAGCTGTCATGGTGGCTCCATCTTGGTTCGTAGTGCTAGCGGAGGAGCGGATTGTTCGCAATGAGGGGCCGCCGTCGCAAGGGCATGAGCTTTGACAGGAATTTTGATAAATGGTCTTTGGCGGGCCGACAACGAGAGCGACGAGGCCAGGAGATGAAAATGCCCATTTTAGCGCGACTGGTAGCGGCGGGCGCGATGCTTGCCGCTTGCGCCGGCACCGCGCCGGCGCAAGCGCCGAAACCATGGAAACACGGGATCATCGCGCCCAAGGCCGATGCCGGCTTCCTGCTGATGGCGGCCAAGCGCGGCTTTGCGGAACGCGAGGGCCTCAAGCTCGAACTGCTCGAAGTGAAAGACGACCAGATCGGGCTCAAAGCGCTGCTCGCCGGCGAGCTCGACAGCTACGAAGGCGGCGCCCAGGGCGCCATCGCGGCGGGAGTGCGCGGCGGCGACGTCAAGATCATGGGTTGCCACTGGGTCGTCGTCCCGCACGGCATCATGGTCAAGGCCGGCATTGAAAAGATGGAAGATCTCAAGGGCAAGGCCATCGCGGTGTCCGCGCCCGGCTCGTTCCCAGACATGTTGGCGCGCCTCGCCCTGGCGAAATTCAACATCGCCCCCTCCGACGTCAGACTCGCGGCGGTTGGCGGCGATCGCGATCGCTACACCGCGCTCGTCGGCGGTGTGGTCGATGCAGCGGTCGTCTCGAACGAGTATTTGCCGCTCCCTTCTTCGAAAAACCTGAAAATGCTGCTCGAGGGCAAGGATGCGCTGCCGAATTTCCTGCGCATCTGCATGTTTTCGAGCGGCAAGGTGCTCGCGCAGCGGCGCGAGGATGCGATCCGTTATCTGAGCGCGCAGTCGAAGGCGCTGCGCTATGCGCTCTCGCACCGCGACGAGACCATCGGGCTCACGGCCGAGGCGACCGATGCCAAGCCCGAGGATCCCCGCCCCGCCTTCGTCTTCGATGACGCCGTGAAGGTCGGCGCAATCGCGCCGGGGCTGCCGCTGCCCATGGACAAGCTCGCCTGGATGCAGGGGCAGATGGTCGAACTCGGCCAGATCCCCAAGGCCGGCGATCTCGCCAAGATGGTCAACACCGATATCCGGGCGCAGGCGGTAGAGCGGACCGGCAAGTAAGGCTGTGAAGAGACGTGGTCACTCGCTCCCCCGGCGCCACATCGAGAGGTGATCTGCGGCATGGGTGAGGTCGCCCTCTACGATATATCGAAGCGGTTCACGCTGCGCATCGATGGCGCGGTGCATACCGTGCAGGCGCTCAGCCGCGTGAGCTTCAAGGTGCACGACGGCGAGATCGTCGCGCTCATCGGTCCCTCGGGTTGCGGCAAGACGACGGTGCTACGCATTGCCATGGGGCTCGAAACTGCGTCCGGCGGCAAGGTCGCCGTGGATGGGCGCGAGGTGAGGGGCTGCGGCCACGACCGCGGCATGGTGTTCCAGTTCGCCGAGCTCTTGCCCTGGCTCACCGCCCTGCAAAACGTGATGTTCGGGCTCGAAATGAAGGGCATGCGCGGGGCGGAGCTGCGCGCCACCGCGACGCGCTATCTCGAGCTCGTCGGGCTCTCCGACTCGCTCAACCGCCGCCCCCACCAGCTCTCCGGCGGGATGAAGCAGCGCGTCGGCATCGCCCGCGCGCTCGCCATCGATCCCAAGGTGCTGCTCATGGACGAGCCGTTCGGCGCGCTCGACGCGCAGACGCGCGAAACCATGCAGGCTGAATTGCTCGAGCTGCATGCGCGCACGCGCAAGACCATTCTGTTCGTCACTCACGACCTCGACGAGGCGGTGCTGATCGCCGACCGGATCGTGGTGATGAAGCACGGCATGGTGCAGGAGATCATGACCGTACCGCTCAGCCGCCCGCGGCCCGATCTCGGCATCGTGCGGGGCACTCCCGACTTCGCGGAAACCCGCTATCGCGTGTGGAAAGCGCTGCATGAACCGGCCGCGACGCTGCACTAGTACGATTGTGTGCCGAGGGGGCTGGAAACCGCTCGAATGTTATGGCGTTGACATGAATGCTGGCGAAGGCTCAGTTCGCCCAAGAACTGAAACTCCGAGGCGCGAGCGATCAGATGGTTGATGTCGTCGAAGGTGCGCGGGCGCAACCGCCGGCCGAAGCGTAGTCGCGGCGCCCGCTTCCGAGTTGGGTCATCACCATCGGCTCGCTCGTCGTGCTGCTGGGAGCTTGGGAAATACTCGGCCGCGACATCAATCCGGTGTTCGGCTCCTATCCGAGCGCGATCGCGGAGGCATTTTGGCAACTCGCGCGCACGGGAAAGCTTTGGACGGCGTTGCTCGACAGCCTGCGGCCTTTCTTGTTGGGCTATGGGCTTGCCATTGTCGTCGGCATCCCGATCGGCCTCGTCATCGGTCGCTTTCGCACCGTCGAGGCGGCGATCGGAATCTATATCACCGCCGGTTACGCCATGCCGTTGGTGGCGCTGGTGCCGCTGCTCGTGCTGTGGCTGGGCTTGGGTTTTGCGGTCAAGGTCGCGATCGTGTTCCTGATGTCGGTATTTCCGATCTGCATCAACACGTGGCTCGGCGTGACGGCGGTGCCGAAGGCGCTGATCGAGGTCGGCAAGTCCTTCGTTGCGCCCGATGCCGTCATTTTGCGCCGGATCATCCTGCCGGCGACGCTGCCCTACATTATGGCCGGGATCAGGCTCGCCGTCGGCCGCGCCGTGGTTGCCATGGTGATCGCCGAGTTCTTCACTTCGATCTCCGGGTTGGGCGCGGTCATCATCACGTCCGCTAACAATTTCGATACCGCGACCATGTTCGTGCCGATCGTCATCCTGATGGTCATGGCGATCGGGCTCAACTATCTGATCGGCGCGGTCGAGCGCTGGGTCGCGCCCTGGCAGGCGGAGATTGCAGGGCGGGAGGAGTGACCGGAACGCCTTCGGCGCACGCCGCCCGCGTCACTTCAGCCGCGCGAGGAAGTAGGCGAGGTCCACGAAATCCTCGTCCTTCATGGCGTAGACGACCTCCGACATCTGGGCGTCGTAGCCGCGTCGCGAATTGTCCTTGTAGCCGCGCAGCGCCTTGAGCAGGTAGTCTTCGCGCTGGCCGGCAAGCCGGGGAACGTTCTCTTGCCCGGCATAATTGGATTGGTGACAGAAATTGCAGTGGTTTTGTTGGCTCAGCGCGCGCGCTCTTTCCATGCGGGCGGCATCGGGCGTATCGGACACCGGCTGCGGCGGCGGCAATCGGTGATGCGCAGCTTGTCGCGGAACATGAGGAGCTGCACCGTCGTGTAGAAGGCCGGCTGCGCGCCGAGCGAGGGCGTTTCGGGAATCTGCGACGTCCCGTTTTCGCCGTGGCAGGCGAAGCAGGTCGGCAGCCGCGCGTCGAGTGACTGTGCGCAAAGCGGGGATAGAGGCAAACCGGCGAGAATGGCCCCGATCGCGAGGCTGCGCATGCCGCTCTCCGGAAAGGTGGAAGAATGCGGAAAGAGCAAGGTCGAGGGCGGCGGGCCGCCCTCGACGTCAAGCGTCAAGAAGGAGTCAGCGACCGGCGGCCGTCCGCTGGGCGCCGTAGCTCACCCGGTAGACCGCGCCGTTGTAGTCGTCGGAGACGAGCAACGACCCGTCTTTCATGACCAGCACGTCGACCGGCCGCCCGACGTAGTTGTTGTTCTGGAGGAAGCCGGTCACGAACGGCTCCATCGACCTGAAGGTGCCATCCGGTTTGAGCTTCACCACCACAAGGTCACCTCCGATCTTGGTGGTGCGGTTCCAAGATCCATGGCGCGCGATGATGATCTGGTTGCGGTAGGCCGCCGGGAACATGGTGCCGGTGTAGAAGCGCATCCCCAACGGCGCCCCATGTGGGCCCAGCAAAGTGATCGGCTTGGTGAACTCATCGCATGAGCGACCCCATCCGAATTCCTGGTCCGGGATGTTGCCTTGGTGGCAATAGGGGAAGCCGAAATTGTCCTTGCCGGGCTGGGTCACTCTGTTGAGTTTGTCTTGCGGAATGTCTTCCGACAGCCAGTCGCGCTGGTGTTCAGTAAAGTAGAGCTGCTTTGAGACCGGATGCCAGTCCATCCCCACGATCTGGCGGATGCCGGAGGCAACGACTTCCAGTCCGCTGCCGTCCAAGTTGAGACGATAGATCTTGGCATGCCGCTCGGACGGCATGCAGATGTTGCACGGCGCGCCAACCTGGAAATAGAGCTTCTCGTCGGGCCCGATGGTGAGATATTTCCAACCGTGCGCCTCGTCCTTCGGCAGGTCGCTGAAGATTACGGTCGGCTTCGGCGGGTTGTCGAGCTTGTCTTCGACGTTCTCGATTTTCGAGATCTGGGAGAGCTCAGCGATGTAGAGCGTGCCCTTGTGCAGGACGATGCCGTTCGGGCGATGGAGCCCCGACGCGATGACCTTGACTTCGCGCTTTCCGTCCTTGTCGACGATGGCGTGGATCTTGTCCTTGATGCGGCTTGAAACGAACACCGTACCCTTGTCACCGAGCCGAAGCGTCCGCGCGTTGTCGACACCGCTCGCATAGACGTCGATCGTGAACCCCTTCGGCGCCTTGAGCTTGTCAAGCGGGAGCTTGTCGGCCGCAGCCGGAAGCGGCGGCGGCGCGACCGGCGCAAGCTTCTTGGCGGCTTGGGTGTCAGGTTGACCGATCAACGGGGAGCCGGGCGGCAGCGGAGTTTGCTGCTGGGCGGCCGCCGGGCCCGCAGCAACGAGCAGGGTAGCGAGGGTTCCAGCGAGCACGAAGGCGCGCTGGCGGGGCAAGTAGGTCATGATGATCCTCCCTATGTGGAAAACTGATCCTTCGCCGGGCCCCATGGGCGTCCTCCGTCGAGGGCCGTGTGCCGAAGACGTTTTCTCCGGTTGCAGTGTCCAACATTTTCTCCGTCACGCGCAATCGCGATTCCACGTCAGCGCGCGACGACCGAGCGGCAAAATGAGTTCAGCGTTCGGCGACCCGGCGGCCGTCGTAGCTGATGCGGTAGATCGCGCCGGCGTAATCGTCCGACACCAGCAGCGAGCCGTCCTTGAGCACCTCCACGTCCACCGGGCGGCCGATATAGTTGTTGTCTTGCAGGAAGCCGGTCATGAACGGCTCCCAGGATTTCACGCTGCCATCGGGGTTGAGCTTCACGACGATGACGTCGCCGCCGAGCTTGGTGGTCTTGTTCCACGAGCCGTGGCGGGCGATGAAGATCGCGTTGCGATAGGCAGCCGGAAACATCTTGCCGGTGTAAAAGCGCATGCCGAGCGCGGCGGTATGCGGGCCGAGCAGCGCAACGGGCGCCTCGTAGTCGCTGCAGCTGCGGCCCCAGCCGAACTGATCGTCGGGCACATTACCCTGGTGGCAATAGGGATAACCGAAATGCTGCCCGGCCTTGGTGACGCGGTTGAGCTCGTCGTTGGGCAAGTCCTCCGATAACCAGTCGCGGCCGTTATCGGTGAAATAAAGCTCTTTCGTCACCGGGTGAAAATCAAACCCGACCGAGTTGCGGACTCCGCGCACGTAGGTTTCCGATCCGCTGCCGTCGAGATTCATGCGCGTGATCTGAGCGTTGGTCTCGGGCGGAAGGCAGATGTTACAGGGCGCCCCGACGTTGATGTAGAGCTTATTGTCTGGCCCTACTGCGATGAATTTCCAACCGTGCGACTGGTGGTTGGGGAACTGATCGTAGATGACGACGGGCTTCGGCGGATTGTCGAAGCTTCGAAATTTTGGTGCCTTCGGCGATGTAGAGCGTGCCGTCGTGGAAGGCGAGGCCGTTCGGCCGGTCCAAGCCCGAGGCGATGACTTTGAGCTCGCGCTTTCCATCCTTCTCGACCACGGCATAGACCTTGTCGAGGAGGCGGTTGCTGACGAAGACCGTGCCCTTGTCGCCGAGCCGCAGCGAGCGCGCATTCGGCACGCCGCTCATGAACACCTCGATCTTGAATCCCTTCGGCAGCTTGAGTTGCGGGACCGGCAATTTGTCCGCGGCCGTGGGGAAGGGCGGAGGGTTGATGCCGCGCAGCTTGGTGGCCGCGTCCGACGTCGGCTGGTTGGGCGTGGGCGGCGGAGGCGTGGGCGTCGACTGCTGGGCGGCGGCCGGGCAAGCTGCGAGCGCAGTCGCAAGCGTCGCCGCAAGCAAGAGCGCCCGCTGCTGCGAGAAGCGGATGGGCATGCGATCCTCCCTGATCGTGCATTTGCTTGGCCGCAGTGTCCGACAGGTCGCACCCAAGCGCAATCGGAATTAGAGAGCAGGAGTCGATGCCTCACGAGCGGCGTGCATGCGGCGGTAGACGTAGGGAGCATCGCTGCGTCGCGCCGCGAGTTCTGCGACGCGGGCATGGGCGGGAGCAAGATGGCACACCGGATCGGTTGCGGCGGCGTCGCCGGTGAGCGCGAAGGCTTGGCAGCGGCAGCCGCCGAAATCGAGCTCCCGCCGCGGGCAACTCGCGCACGGCTCCTTCATCCACGCAGTGCCGCGGAAGGCATTGAAGGCCGGCGAGTTCGCCCAGATATCGGCGAGCGCATGCTCGCGCACGTTCCAGAATTCAAGGCCGGGAATCGACTCGGCCGCGTGGCAGGGCAGCACCTTGCCCGCCGGCGTCACGTTGAGCGAGCGCCGGCCCCAGCCGCCGACGCAGGGCTTGGGATAGCGGGCATAGTAGTCCGGCACCACCGCGTCGATGACGATGCGGCCGTGGTGGCGCGCGCGCAAGTCCTCCACCGCCGCCGTGGCACGCTCGACCTGCTCGCGGCTCGGCATCAGTGCGGCGCGGTTCTCGATCGCCCAGCCGTAGTATTGCACGTGCGCGATCTCGACCCGGCCCGCGCCGAGCGCGAGCGCGAGATCGACCATGTCGCCGATCCTGTCGATGTTGGCGCGGTGCATCACGGCGTTCACGGTGAGCGGCAGCTTGTGCCGAACGACTTCGGCCGCGAGTGCGCGCTTCCTGGCAAACGCCCCGTCGTAGCCGGCGATGCGGTCGGCGGACGCAGCGTCGCTGTCTTGGATGGAGATCTGCACATGGTCGAGCCCGGCCTCGGCGAGCGCGCCGAGGGTCTTGTCCGTGATGCCGACCGCGGAGGTGATGAGATTGGTGTAGAGACCGGCGGCATGGGCGCCGGCGGTGATATCGACGAGGTCGCGGCGCGCGCCGGGCTCGCCGCCCGACAAATGCACCTGCAGGACACCAAGCCCCGCCGCCTCGCCGAAGACGCGAACCCAGGTCGCGGTGTCGAGCTCATCCCCTCTCGCATCGAGCGCGAGCGGGTTGGAGCAATAGGGGCAGCCGAGCGGACAGCGGTGGGTCAGCTCGGCGAGCAGGCCGAGCGGCTTGTGCACCATTGCGGAACTCGATAACGCCACGTGGCGGTTGATCCAATGCTCTGGCCAGGCGTGCCATTGTACGTCGGGTCTTGCGACCTGCGGCACTTAATCGCCCGGAGCCCGGGGCAGCCCCGAGTTCCATTTGCCATCCACGCCTGCGGGACCTGCCTGCGCAGCTAAGGACGTGGGACTAGCCTGGACAAGCGCGGTTATGACGCCTCTTTATCACACTTCCAAGAGTTTTTTGTCGACCAAACCGCGCAACAACGCGCCGACGTCCGCGAGGATTTTCTCGCGCGGCGCCGTATAGGCTTTGGCGAGGTCGTCGATGAGTTCGCTGAAAGTGACCTCTCCGGTGCAGCGCTTGATGATTTCGGCGGCGATCGCGTCGGCCTTGAAGACCCGCTCGGGCGCAAGCAGCACCCAGCCGCCCTGCGCCTCGTTGTGGACGAGCCGAACGCCGCGCGGCAGCCGTGGGCGCGCGTCGGAGGGGATGACGGTGCTGGGATCGCTCAGCCGCTTCTCCTCCCGTCCTCCGGCACGAAGGCGCCGGGCGGAATATGCTTCGGCGCCACGTAGGCATGATAGAGCGCATCGAGCATGGCCCATAGCACGTCGCATTTGAATTCAAGCGCTTTGAGCACGACCTGCTGGGCGTCCGGCGTCTTGGCGTGGCGCTTGACGTAATCGAGCGCGAAATCGGAATCCCGCCGAGCGAGCGGCGGACGCTTGGCGAAATAAGCAAGCGTGTCGGCGCTGACGAAGTCGTAGCCCTTGAGCATGCCCTCGAGCCGCTCGCTGATGATTTGCGGCGAGAACAATTCGGTGAGCGAGGATGCGACCGCCTCGAGCAGGGTCTTGTCGCGGACGAAGTGCACATAGGCCTCGACCGCAAAGCGCGTCGCCGGCAGCAAGCCTGCGAGCGAGACGACGTAGTCGCGGTCGAGCCCGACCCCGTCGGTCAACTTGAGCCAGCGCGTGATGCCGCCGTCGCCTTCGCTCTCGCCGTCGTGGTCGACAAGGCGGCGGCGCCATTCCCGGCGCAGCGCGGGGTCCTCGCAGCGCGCGATCAGGCTCGCGTCCTTCACCGGGATCATCGCCTGGTAGTAGTAGCGGTTGAGCGCCCAGGCTTGGACTTGGCCCTTGGTGCACTTGCCGCCGTGCAACAGCGCGTGGAACGGGTGCAGGCGATGATAGCGCTGCGCGCCGATGGCGCGCAGTTTCGCCTCGAGTTCCTGCGGCGTCAGCGGCTTCACAGCACGATCTCCATTCCGTCCTCGGCGACCTCCCAGCCCTTGCGCTCAACCTCAACGCGCTCCGGCGAACCGTCGATCAGAATCGGATTCGTATTGTTGACGTGCACGTAGACGCGTCGCCCGGCAACGCCCTCGAGTACGGCAAGGGAACCATCCTGCCCGTCAATGGGCATATGCCCCATGCGGCGGCCAGTCTTGGCACCGGTTCCGCTCGCGATCATCTCGTCGTCGCGAAAGAGCGTGCCGTCGAAAAACACGACATCGGCGCGCTTGATCCGCTCCATCATCGCGGCAGTCACTGTGGCGGCGCCCGGAATATAGACGAGGCGCGCGTTCCGGGCCGAAATCTCGACGCCGACATTTGCCGCCGTCTCGCTCGCGGTCTCCGGATTCTCGCCTTCGAGATAGAGCGGCAGCTTGCCCGGCACCATGAACACGCGCGCCTCGACCTCGCCGGGAAGCATGAGCGGGACGCCGGGAATGGCTGCCGTGCGCCTGACCACGTCGGCTGCCAGCACTCCGAACATGGCGTTATCGGCGAGCGCGGCGAGGGTGGCTGGGGTGGCGCACACCATCAAAGGCTCGCGCTCCCGCAAGCTGAGCAAGCCCGCGACTTGATCGATCTCGGCGCCCGTGAGCACCACCGCTTTGATTGGGCTTCCGCGCGTTCCGCTGCGCGGGTGCAGCACCTTCGATTGCCGAACCTGCTGTGGCAGATCTGGGGAGGCGTTGATCAGGAGCCAGTTCTCGCCGTCGGCGCTGACGGCAAGGCTCGCCTGGGTGCGCGGCCGCACGCGCGCGTCGCCCGCCCATGCCAAACGGCATGTCGCGCAGCGACAATTCCATTGAGGAAAGCCTCCTCCCGCCGCCGAGCCGAGCACGAGGACGGTGAGTCGCCCCATTCAGGACCGACGCAAACGCGCCGGGATCAGAATTCGGCCGGCAGGTACCCGTTGATCTCGAGGCCGATGCAGATCTCAACGAGGGTCGGGGTAGTCCACGCCATTGGTCGTCCCCTAGCGTTTCCAGATAGCAACAAGGTAGATCGGGACCGGCCGCCGCGCAAGCACCTCCGCAAGCACGCAGGGAGCATAAACGCCTCCGAAGCGCGCAGCAGAGAGAAAACCGGACCCTTGCGGGTCCGGTTTGCAGTTCGTCGGCGCGGGGGCCGACAATCACCTTCCAGAGGGGAACAGCTGACGGCGCTACGATTGCAATCTGGGAGGATGGACAACCGCCTGCCGCCAGTGAACGGCAGTATGCCGCGGCGATTCCCTCACACAATGCAAAGGCTTGCATGCCAGCCATGCGGCAGCCGGTTAAGCCAAACTCGGGGTCGCGGCCAGCGGCGGCGCAAGCCGGCGCGTCGGCTCTCAAAAGTGCCAGCGCTGCGCCTTGGCGACGAGAAAGTCGCGGAACACCTGCACCCGCGCGACCGTCTTGAGTTCTTCCGGGTAAACGAAATAGGCGTCGAGCGCGATGGTGTCGGACTCACCGAACAATTGCACCAGTCCGCCATTCTCCTCCACGAGATAGTCCGGCAACAACGCGACACCGATACCGCGCTGGCAGGCGCGCAGCACGCCGAGGACGTTGTTGATCGTGAGCGCCGGCGTGCGTGAACCTTTGCCGTTACGTCCCACCTCGATCAGCCAGCGCCGGTTCTCGAGATAATTGGGAACCGTGCTGCCACCCAATAGCAGAATGCGATGGTTGTCGAGGTCATCGAGCGCGCGCGGCGTCCCGAAGCGCTTGATGTATTCCGGCGAGGCGTAAGCGTGGAAGCGTACCGAGAACAGCTTGCGCTGGATCAAATCGGGCTGTGTCGGCAGCCGCAACCGGATCGCCACATCAGCCTCGCGCATCGCGAGATCGAGTTCTTCGTCAGTGGTGATGAGCGTGACGTGGACATCCGGATAAAGCTCGACGAACTCGCCCAATCGCGGGGTGAGCCAATGCACGCCGATCCCGGGCGTCGTGGTCACCCGCAGCTCGCCATTGGGCCGCTCGCGGCTGTCGGTCAGCTTTGCGCGCGCGGCTTCCAGCTTCATGAACACGTCATGCGCGGTGTGATGAAGGAGCTCGCCCTGCTCGGTGAGAATGAGCCCGCGCGCATGGCGGTGAAACAGCGAGACGCCGAGTTCCTGTTCGAGCGCCGACACTTGCCGCGACACCGCCGATTGCGAGAGGCCGAGTTGCTCGCCCGCATGCGTGAAGCTGCCCGCCTCGGCGGCGGCGTGGAAAACCTTCAGCTTGTCCCAGTCCATGCTCATGTGCGCACGGCCTTTACTCCGCCGCGACCGCCGGCTCTGCCTCGCCCTGCAGGGCAAGGAAGCGCTCGGCCTCAAGCGCCGCCATGCAGCCCTGGCCGGCTGCGGTTACGGCCTGCCGATAGATGTCGTCGGTCACGTCGCCGGCCGCGAATACCCCCGGCACCGAGGTCGCCGTCGAGAACGGCGCGGTCTTGATATAGCCCGAGGGCTTCATGTCCAATTGCCCCACGAACAGCTGTGAGGCGGGGCTGTGGCCGATGGCGACGAATACGCCGTCCGCGGCGCGCTCGCTGCGCGCGCCGGTTTTGACGTTGCGCAGAATGACGCGTTTCACCTTCAGCGGGTTCTCCTCACCCATGACCTCGTCGAGCACGGTGTCCCAGATCACGGAGATCTTCGGATTCTTGAACAGACGATCCTGCAGAATCTTTTCTG
>VAZL01000353.1:0-970 GCA_005883445.1 Alphaproteobacteria bacterium
CTGCAGGACGTTGTCGCGGGGCACGTCGATATGATGTTCGATGTGGTGGCGCTCACGCGAGAACACGCGCTGTCCGGACAAGTGCGGGCGCTGGCGGTGTTATCGCCACAGCGGAACCCAGTGCTGCCCGACGTCCTGACCTCGGCGGAAGTCGGGTTCGCAGCGCTCCAAGGCGGCGCCTGGTTCGGGCTCATGGCACCCGCCGGCACGCCGCGCGCGACCGTCGATTGGCTCAACACCGAGACCCGCAACGCGTTCGAAGTGCCGGAGGTGCGTGAGCGCTTGATGAAGCAGGGGCTGCAGCTGCCGCTCGGAAGCCCGGAAGAGTTCGCTGCGTTGATTGCCGCCGAGAGCAAGCGCTGGGGTGAGGTGATCCGCATAGGCGGCATCAAACTCGAGAATAATTGAGCGGCAAGCTTGCAATTGCGATGGCGCTTGCAAGCCACCGCGGCGCTCGCGGGATCGGATGATGTGACCATTACGGGCGGGCGACGAGCAGGGACTCCACGTTTGCGCCTCCTGCCATTTGCGGGTGCGATGGGTCGAAGCCCTGGTGCAGTTCCCGCTTCAAGACCAGCGAACGCGCAACAACAAAGGCGTCTTTCAGAGTCGTGGCCTGGCGCAGCGCAACATTGAAAAAGGCATCGCCGAAATAGGTCCACTTGGCTTTGTCCTGACACCCGAACGATGGATGGCTAGCGTCCGCCGCGGTGATCACGAGCGTATCAGCATTGGCGAGGGGAGGTATGAAGACGCCAGAATAGCAAGCCGAAATGATCACGACCTTGTGCCGCACGCCGGTTCGCTCGAGCATCTCGGCGAGTTTGGATGGCTTGAGCGTTTCAGCCGGCCGCCGGCCCGCGGTGACGGCGAGGCCGTCGGGCGAGCCGTGCGAAGTGAGAATGACAAACAGAATGTCGCTCTCGCCATTCATCTTTTTTGCCTCTGCTTGCAATGTTGCTGCAAGCGT
>VAZL01000353.1:1044-6720 GCA_005883445.1 Alphaproteobacteria bacterium
AGCCGCAAACAGCGGCGCGAAGGTCAGAGACAAGGCGATGATCGGTACGCGGAGCCGGCTAACCAAAAATCCGAACGTCACGACGAACCTCCGTTCACGCGCGCCACCATCGCGGAGCTGAACACCCTTAGCGAACAGCCTCGAAAACGTCCGTGATGATCGTCTCATCGGCGATGCCGCCGCCCGCCGCATTGGGCTGTTGCGCGCCCGACTTGGGCAGCCCATACATCGCTTCGATCGTGCGCAGGATGTTCACGTGGGTGATGCCTTTGCCCTCGGCATACGAGCCTGGCTTGATATGTGCTCCGGCGAAGATTGTGACAATCCGATTCTGAATATCGCGTAACAGCTGGTTGTACCTCGGCGGATACCTAGGGTTTGGTCCGATCAGGGGATTGGTGAGTCCGTAATAACCTCCCTGGTCATCGTTTTCGTCAAGAGTGACGATCAGAAGACTGTTGTGAGTCTTTGCCCACTGGTAATAGCCGTCGAGGTTCTGTCGGAGCCAGGCGTCGCCAGCCGGGATGCTCTGACCCGGTTTGCCGTTGTGCATATCGTGATTCAAGTTCGGGATGACGAAGGCGACGGTCGGCAGCATAGCGTAGTCGCTGGGAAAATCCGCAAACCGCAGATTGGATGAGGTTTCGATCGTCGTTCCGTTGGGAACGTTCGCGAAGCTGATCCAGGGCACATGCTTGCGGGCGTAAATGCATTGGTCCCCGTGGCAGTTCGGCGGATCGAAATCGACCGTCGAGCCGATGCTCGGCAGGCTTTCGGCATAGCCCTTGAACGAAAGGCCCTTGGCGATCAGTTGCTCGCCGAGGCTGCTGGCCTTGAACGGGTAGTCGGGGTGGTTGGCCTTGCTCGGTACCTGGTCGCGAAAGCCGACGTTCTGATTGCTGCCCGAGAACAGCCAGAAATAGTTGCCTTGACTATAGTGCTCCTCGGCAAACATGCGTTCGAATATGGCGCCTTCTGACACCAATTTCCTGATATATGGCGCGTCAAACCCGCCCCCGAGGATTTGTTCAAAATCCTTATTCTCCTCGACCACAATGACGATGTGGTCATAGACCGGCAGTGCCGGGGGCCATGGCGGCCTGCTAGCCGCCATCGCGCTGCTGGCCGCGCACGACAAGAGAGCAATGACGCACGCGTGTGAAATTTTCGGCATCTGTCCTCTATCTAACTAGACTTGCGCTTGCGCTCGAGGTCGCGAGCGCTGTGGATCCATCGGGAGTGGATGCAAGCACATTCAATTGCGTGAGGATACCGGCTCCGCGTTGGCTGTGCTATCACTGCATCTACGCTTTAATGATGGCAGCCGATCCGCGCGGAGACGATCATGCTCAATCGCACGACCTTCGCGAAAGGTCTGGGCGCAACGGTGCCGGGAGGTTGCACGTGGTGAGAAACGCCAAAACTTCGTTCTGCCGCATCCGGACCGCTGCTGGAGGCCTTCCCGCTGCGCCACTCACCGCCCGCAAGTGACTGCGAAGGACACTCCCTGCAAACAGCCGCCGAAAACGTTGTCGTCAGCCGAGCCGATGGGGCGACCTTGCGTCAGGCCCTCAACGTTTGGCCGCGCATTGCCTTGCTGAGCTTCGGAAGTCCCGCCGTCCAGCTCGCCGCCATGTACCGCATCCTCGTTGAGGAAAAGCGCTGGATCTCCCGAGACCGATTTCTCAATGCTTTGAACTATTGTCTGGCGCTACCTGGCCCCGACGCGCAACTGCTCGCGGCCTACGTCGGCTGGATCATGCACGGCACACTCGGCGGCATGCTCGCAGGCGGCCTCGTCATCTTGCCACCCATGATCTGCATGATGGCGCTGAGTTATGGATATGTCAGCGGCGGTGATTCCACGATCGGCGAGGTGCTGCTTTACGGCCTCAAGCCGGCCATCCTGGTCATCGTGCTCGAGGCGACGATTCGAGTCGGAAGGCAGGTGCTCCGAACCCGGCTGATGGTTGCGCTCGCGGCTTTGGCTTTCGTCGGGACTTTTTTCTTCAATCTGTCCTTCGTGCCTGTCGTCGTTGGCGCCGCAGTGATCGGCTTCTGCGCTGCGCTTGTGGGGTCTCCGGCACTTCCTGGCGCGGCGCATGCTCAAGGCTTCTACGGCGCGTTCGTGGGGCCGGCCGCTGAAGGCATCCGTCAGGACGATTTGCCGGACCACACCCGGCCGACCGCGGGTCGCCTGCTTCGCATCGCCGCGCTCTGGCTCGCGCTTTGGTTTGTCCCTGTCGGAGTACTGATCGCCGCGCTGGGCCTCGATAATGTCTTCAGCCAGATCGCAATCTTGTTCAGCAAGATGGCCGCGCTGTCCTTGGGCGGTCCATACGCCGTCAACAGCTATGTCGCGCTGCATGCGGTAGAGCCATACGGTTGGCTCACGCACGAGCAGGCGCTGGACGGTCTTGCGCTCGCCGAGCTGGCGCCGGGACCCGTCGTCCTGTTCCAACAGTTCGTCGGCTTCCTCGCGGCATACCGCAATCACGGCATGCTGCCGCCGCTCGCGGCAGCGACATTGGGTGGGCTGCTCAGCGTATGGATCATTTCCATCCCGACGTTCTTGTGGATTTCTCTCGTTGGTCCGTTCATTGAAAGATTTCGCAACAACCAGCACATCAACACGACGTTGAGCGCCGTCACAGGCGGCGTCCTCGGCGTCGTTCTTACCTTTGCGATTAGGTTCGGCACGCGCACGATATTCACGGAGACCGAGCCGATCAGCGGCTCTGGGCTCGATTTCAGCGTTCCGAATTTCGCCAGCGTTGATCCATGGGCGCTGACAATCGCCATCGTCGCCGGCATCGCCATGTTCCGCTTCGGGCTCGGAATGGTTGCGACGTTGGCGGCATCCTGCGCCATCGGAACCATTCCATATGTGATCGATGCAATCGGGCTGGGGAGCTTGCAAAGCGGCTTGCTGGGATTCGTCGCCGGCGCTGCCATCGGGTTCCCAGCCGGCCCGGTTGCCCTATGGTGTCTGCATCTTCGCATCCAGCAACGGCGCGCAATGGCGTCCGCAATCATCGCAGGCAGCGCGATCGGCGATCTCATTGTCGCCGCGGTGTTCTTCGTCGTCACCGACCTTTTCGGCGGCGCAATTGCTTCGCTGCAGGTGCTCAAAAATCCGCTGTTTCAAGGCCCCATCTTGATTGTGGGCGGGATCGCGCTGCTGTTCATCGTGAGCCGGAGCGTGCTGTTAGGGCTGCCGCGGCAAGAGCAGCCTCGGGACGAGCAATGGACCTATATGGGCGCGGGACTCGCGGCCCTGATTGCGTTGTCCGCGAGCGTAACTCACCCGGAGAACCTTCTAGCGATCGGAGCCGTCTTTGCCATCCTTGGAATTGGATCCGACAGCGGCATCACCCTGCTGACAGGGTTCTTCATCGGAACCGCACTCACCTGGTTCAGCACGATCGAATTGCTTTGCCATCTGGGCGAAAAGCAGGGACGCCAAATCATGCTGCGCGTGATGCAGAGCTTGTGCGGGCTGTGCATCGCGGCAGGAGTCGTCCAACTCGCTCGTGCGGCGAACCTCCTCGGCATTTGAGAGCTGCTGCCAGCGCGGCGACGCCGTTCAACCCCCGGTAAGGAGTGCGAGCACGATCACCTGCAACCGCCCACTGTAAAGAACAGCGGAAAAAACAGGGAGACCAGGGACCGGCAGCTCTCGAGACTTCTGTCGTGCAGCGCAAGCCAGGAGTGCGGCACAATCGAGCCCTTCTGTTCGTCCAGCGCTTTAGCTCCATCGCTGCAACCCTAGGCGGTACACGCGGGCAACCGGCTTCGGCCATCCCTAGCAAACAACTGCAAAAAAATAACAGGGCGGTAACAGAAGATAACAGGAGAAATCCCAGGAAACGGCAGTCCTCAGCGCCGGACTACCGCAGCGTTCGGGGCGCGCGACGCTAGCGGCCAGCAAAAGCGGGTCCGGCAGCGGCGCGAACCGGCGTCCAGGCGCAAATGTGATGAATAGGCTTTTGTGTAAGATTCTCGTAACGCGCGCAAGCGAAATTTTTCTTACGCCGCCGCGATCTCGATGCCTTCCTGCTCGCAAGAATTCGCCACATCGCAGACGGTGGTCCGCTGTACGTCGCGCCGCCAGCGCAGATCGTCGAACTCGGTTCCCCGGTGCATCGTGCAGCGATTGTCCCACATCACGAGATCGTTGATCCGCCAGCGATGGGTATAGACGAATTGCCGCTGCGTCGCGTGCGCGCTTAATTGATCGATCAATGCGCGACCCTCGTGCTCGGGCATGCCGAAGATCCGACCCGCGTGCGACGCGAGGTAGAGCGATTTGCGCCCGGATTCAGGGATCGTGCGCACGACCACCTGGGGCACCGGCGGCATTCCCCGCCGCTCCTCATCGCTGAAATTGATGAAGCCGAGCCGCGCACGAGAGTTGAAGATTGAATGCTCGGCCACCATGCGATCGAGACGGCGTTTCGTCTCCTCGGGAAGCGCATCGTACGCGGCGCGCTCATCGGCGAATTCGGTATGTCCGCCGACTGGCGGGATGGAGCGCGCATAAAGCAGCGATGCGCGCGCAGGTACTCGCTTGAACGAGCTATCCGTGTGCCACAGCCGGTTGCCCAATTGGAACGAGCGAAGTCTGCTTTCCTTCCCCCAGACCTCGTTCTCGTGATTGAGGTTGGAAACGTCGGCAAATTCTTTGCGCAGACGCAGTGTCGCGTCCTTTCGATAGACGGCGATCGTGGTCTCGATCGGGCCGAAGTATCTCGCGAAGTCGAGGTGCTGATCCTGCGATAGACGTTGATCGGGAAAGATCAAGACCGCGTACTGGGTGAAGGCGTCTTTGATCCCGCGCAGATCCGTGGGGTCGATTGGCGCCGCCAAGTCGACGTCGCCGATTTCGGCAGCGAAGCTTGGCGTGACCGGATAGACGGTGATGGCCATGACCATGCCCTCGAGCACGAGGTTTCGCCGGTGTTGGAAGAATTGAATCATGGCGGATCAATGCTTGCAATCGGCTCACGGAGAGATTTTTAAGCCGGGACGAAGCGAGCAATTGAAAGCGCGTTTCGCGTTGCGTTCGATCGGCGCAACGCGCGCGGCCGCTCGAAGCCTCGCGTGGGGGCGGCTTTCGAGGTTCAGAACTTGTAGCCGAGATCCGCGCGGAGGACCTGCATGGTGTGGCTCGTCAGGCGGCCTGCGTCCCGAGCAGCGCCTGGCGAAAACGCGACTTGAGCAACGCTCCGTCCCACGATGGCAACACCGGCGGGTCGCGCGTGGAGGAGACCTTGAGGACGACGAGCACCGGGCCGTCGGCCGTATGCAACATCGTCACCGCGGCGTCGAGTTCGCGCATCTGCCTCACGGTCGCGGTTTGGCGGAAGCCGCACGTGCGCGCGATGCCTGCAAGATCGACACCTACGCTGGTGTGGGTCGGTTGCATCCCCGTTTCGCCATAATGCTCGTTGTCGATGACAGTGATTGCGAGGTTGCTTGGCTTTTTCGCCGCTGCGGTCGCCAGCGCTCCCAATCCCATCAGCATTTCGCCGTCGCCCGTAACGACCAAGACGCGGCGTTTCGGTTGCGCCAGAGCCAGTCCCAATCCGACCGTGACTGCGCTTCCCATCGCGCCCCAGAGATAAAAATTGAGCGGGTGATCGCCGACAGCCGCGCAGTCATAGGTCGGCGAGC
>VAZL01000354.1 GCA_005883445.1 Alphaproteobacteria bacterium
GTGTCTGCGCCGTAGGTTACTCACCTATGGTGCGTCACCGCGGAGAGTCGCGCTCGGGCAATGTCGTAGGCAGCTCCGTTTGCAATGCGATCAAAGTAGGACAGAAATGCTGGCGACTCGTTCGGCCAGCGCGACAAAAACATTTCTGAGAATGCATCCTGATCATAGTCCAGCGCTATTGCATCGATGTGAGCGCCCTTGTGAAGCGTGCCGTATAGAGGGCGATGAGGCGACGGCCGGCCCGAGATGCGGGACACGAGGCCGAATCTTGTCCGGGAAAAATTCGGCATACCCGCAGATCCATTATTGATCACGGTCAACCGTCCGGAAGGCAGAACATACTGGCGTAATGCGGCCACACAGGTGTGGGTCGACGCAAAGACATCGATTTGCGATTGCTGACGAATGCGTTCGAGCCAAGGAAGCGATTCGGCTGAATCGAGAGACTCAGCGGAAAAGCGCCACCCAGCAAGCGCTTCGGCATCGCCGTGAACGATGCCAACTCGCAGACCGGCGACCTCCACGACGAGCTGCATCGGCAACTTCGACAGGCGTTCGCATCCCGCGGCGCGGCCTTGCGCTACGGATTTCAGTGCCGCAAGAATCTGATTGGATTGCACGGTGAGATCGTCCACCGTCGGCGGGTATGCGCAGCCGCACCCGGCGCCGATATCTCCCATTCTGGAAATCTCGGTTTCCACGTTGCCCCGGAGCGCGCAGTACCGCGATAGGCGCGTTTCGACATCATCGAACCACTTGCGATCGGCGTCGAACCAGTGAAAGTCGCCATTGAATACGAATGTTACCGGCGCCTGCTCCGTCGAGGCCAGCGCCTCCAGCTCATCGATAGCCGCCAGATTGCCGTATAGTCCCCCCACGACGTAGAGCACGTCGGCGGTAAAATCGGCCCCGCGCGCGAAGACCGTTGGTTGGTAGTAATAATCGAGCGGGCACGTACGGCCAGTTCCAACGCTAGCCCCGAATGAAGCTTCGCTGTTCACGTTAGCGGCCCGCAAATTCGGACGTGACGCCATACTTTGGCGTGGGGATTGAGGGTAAGCATAGTCCGTGATCGATGCCAACATCAGGCGACTGATCGCGCCAATGCGGGCTTCGCCAGGATCAGCGCCAAGATCCGCGATCGGCTGAATTAGCTTTTTTCTTAGGCGAGCGGATTGAGCTCAAGGCCGATCAGCTGTTGGCCAGGGATAGAGCATCTATCGTAGCCGTGGGCCGGAGCCAGCGCTCCTCCCTTTCGAGATCATCCTTGATCGCGGACCGGCATGCGATAGCGCCGCCAGGAGACCCCGCCCGCCGTGACATGCTACGGGCGGGGTCTTGGGAACGCCTTATCCGTTCATGCAGGAGTGAACGAAGCCCTCACTTTTTGCACTCCCCCTGGAATCCGTAGCCACGCATGGGGTCGGTGTGGGTAATGCACATATTGCCCCGCTTATTCGGGCCGGGAGCGGCGTGCCACTCCCACGGGCCAGAGCTTTGACTGGCATAGACTTGACGAGGAACGTCATAGGGCGGCGGACCAGAGCCAGGGGTGTAGACGAGATTACCGCCAGACGGTCGCGGGGCACGGGCAGAGCGACGGTAGGCGCGACGGGCATATTTTCGAGAAGGGGCATACGTTTGAGAAGGGCCGTAGGCTGGGGCAGCGCTGTAGGCTGGAGCCGGAGCGCCATATTGTGCGTTCGCCTCGACGACCCAGGCGGCAGGAGCCAAAACGCCCACGGTTGCGACAGCGATCAAAACGCGTTTCATCGTTACCTCCCTTGGTTTTGTAAGGGTGCGACGGAAAGTAACGCCCGTGTAAAGACGAATGTTCCGACGATTAAACCTCTCTCCAATCGCCGCCATGCGCCGGAAGGGGTTCAGCAGGTTTAGGTCGCAATTGACACATCGCTACCCTTTGGCCGCAACGCAGCCCGCTTCGGTCCCTTCGGAACGAAGCGGACATTGACTAGCCGCGCTTACTGAAAGATTACGCGCCCTGGCTAGGTCGGCGGCGGATCGAGGTTCCGGCGCATGTGAACTCCTTCACACGGCGCCTCCGGGGCACGCGCTATAGGCATCGGCATGCGCGAGGAGACACCGATGCCCGACGTTGCCGCCCGCTCGACCCATTCGCTGTCGCTTCCGATCCCCTTGGTGCTGTGCCTGTTCGGTTTGTTGGGTCTGCTGCTCGCGGGCCTCATCGTGCTGATCATCGCGCCCGAGTACCTGACTTGGGCGCTGTCCCTCATCGCTTGATATTGCCTCCCCGCAACTCGGCAGGCGCCAATGGCTGGGAGGCCCCGGGGGACCTGCATTCCTCCGGGGCCAGGCGGTCTCGGTGCGTCCTAGGCCGTACCGAAGAAGCCGCCCGCCCGTCATCTACGAGCGTCGTGGAGAGTTCCCGGCGAACGCCGCTGGAGTTCGAAAAAACAATCGCTGTGATATTTTTGCCAGGCTGAAGAGGGCCCGCCTGCCGCCGTCTCTCTCCGAATTATCGCGAGTCCCCGTTCTTATCGTCCGCGACGCCGCCACGACCGGCTGAATCGGTCGAAAATGACGGAGCTGCGACATTGGCCGTATCGAAACGCCTGGAGGTCTTCAAGAATAACGCTACAAACTTTCCACTCGTGGGCGGGCTCTACGACACGCGCGAGGCGGTTCATGCCGAATAATGCGACTTCGAAGACAATAAACGCCGCGCTGCTCAAGCGCTTTGGCGCCGAATTCGAGATTGATCCCGAGCTGACCGGGCTGAACGAACTGGAAAAAATAGCCGGCCATCGTTCGCATCGACGATACTTGACCCGCCCGATAGAGCCCGATTTGCTTCGCCTCCTTTGCGCATGCGCCCTCTCTGCCCCATCCAAAAGCGATCTCCAACAATGCGATATCATCATCGTCAGCGACGCCACGATACGAAAGTCCATTGTGTCTTTTATTCCGGAGATGCCGTGGATCGATGATGCGCCGGTATTCCTCGTGTTCGCCGCGAACGGCCGGCGTTTGCCGACGATTTCCAAGCTCCGTGGCAAACCGTTCGCGAACGATCACCTCGATCTGTTCTTCAATGCGGTCGTCGATGCGGCAATCGCGCTTGCGACGTTTATCCGCGCCGCGGAGGCAGTCGGGCTCGGCTGCTGTCCGATCAGCGCCATCCGCGATCATCCGAAAACCGTAAGTGATTTGCTACACCTGCCAAATCGCGTCGTTCCGGTCGCGGGAATTTGTGTCGGCTGGCCGGCACAGGCCGGCGAGATCACGCCACGCCTATCGCTCAGCACCACGGTGATCGAAAATAAATATGACGCGGACGATCTTGCAGCCGAGATCGACGCATATGATCGGCGCCGAGCAAAGTTGCGACCGTATCGCCAGCAACGAAATACCGATCGTTGGGGCGACGCATCCTTTTACGGCTGGTCTGAGGATAAGGCGCGCCAGTACGCCGAGCCGATGCGCACTGACTTTGGTAGCTTTGTGCGTGGAAAGGGTTTTTGTCTCGATTAGCTGATAGAAGCGGTTTGACGGACGATTTTGGTGCGCAGTCGTGCAGGATCACCGGAGGGACCGATGATGAAACAGATCGTACTCCTGCTTGTCACGGCCGTAAGTCTTTCGTTGGCGCTAAATCCTTCTCACGCGCAAAGTGTCATGTCGCCATGTATGCGCGTTTGTGAGCCGCCGGCTAGGCTCAATACGCAGAATTGCTCTTGCGAAGGATCATCGCGCACTCAAACCAATCGGTGCGCTGTCGTGTGCCCAAGCCCGGACCAAAAGCTGGATCTCAAGCGCTGTCGCTGCATGAGGAAGTAACAGCATCAATTGCGGCAACCGACACGCCGGTTATGCGACCTTCGCAGGATTGCTCCCCGAGAGGGGAGGTTGATGGCGGCGAACGGTGACCGTCTCGCCGACCTCGAATGCCATCAAATCTTCACCCACGGCCAGCGGCCCGGTGTAGGTCTGCCGCGTTTCGGTGAGAACATCGTCGATGGTCGGCGGTGGAATTCTTTCGCTGCCAACCAGGACGATGTGCGTGAAGGCCGCAAGCTTCGGTTTGGTTTGAGCGAAGACCCGGCCGGCCTCACGCGGCGTCGTATGGTGCCCGATGATCCTCTGGACGTAGGCTTCCTTCATGAGCTCCGGCCGTGCGCTCGCAACCTCATGCACCAGCAAATCGGCGCCGGCGCCATACTTGATGACATTTTGGTTGTAGCGCGTGTCGCTGGAGAATACTGCGACGCGCCCGGCGTATTCAAAGCGATAACCGTAACAGGGCTTGATGACGTCGCCGTGGTCGACCTCGAACGCGATGACCTTCACGCCGCCCTTCTCGTAGACCACGCCGTCGCGATCGAATTCGGCGATGTCTGTCGCGACCCCCGAAAGCGGCAGCTTCTCGTCGGCGGCGCGAATCTTGATATCGAGCGCGTAGGCGCGCTCCAGGTTCTCCATCAGCTCCCGCGCGCCGGTCGGTCCGATGACGCGGTACGGCGTCTTGCGCGTCCCGAAATGCGATTCCAGCCAGCCGGTGAGCCATACGTCCGGAATGCCCGACGTGTGGTCGGAGTGATAATGGGTGAGCAGTTGCACATCGATCCGACCGATCGGAATCTTGAGCTGATGCAGCCGGATGGTCGCGCCGCGGCCGGCGTCGATCAGGAATTTCTGCTCGCCGGCCTCGACCAGGGTGCAGGGGCCGAAACGGTCCGGGCTCGGGATCGGCACGCCGGTCCCGAGCAGTGTCACCCTGAAGTCGGACCTTGTCATGAATTGATCTTGATGCCGGCGTCCTTGATGACCTTGGACCAATGCGCGATCTCGCTGCGCACCAGCGTGCCGAACGCCTCGGGCGAGCCGCCCCCCGGATCGACGCCGATCTTGGCGAGAGACTCACGCACCTTGTCGGTCTTGATCGCTTTGTTGATGGCGGTATTGAGCTGCGCGATCACCGGCGCCGGCGTTCCGGACTTCACCAAGATGCCGGCCCAGTCCTCGCTTGCGAGCTTCGGATAGCCTGCCTCGATAATGGTCGGCACATCCTCGAGCGCAGCGATACGTTTGTGCCCCATGACCGCGAGCGCCCGCAACTTGCCGGTCTTGATGAGCTGCACGACCGGTAGGATGGTTATGAACTGATAGGTGTTGACGCCGCCGACGAGGTCGCCGATCGCCTGCGGAAACTGCACGTAGGGCACGTGCGTCGCCTGCACGCCCGTTTCGAGCTTGAACAACTCGCCGAGCAGGTGCGCCGGCGTACCAAATCCTCCCGACGAGAACGTGTGCTTGCCGGGATCTTTTTTGAGGAAGGCAATCAGTTCGGCCACTGAATGGACCGGAACCGACGGGTTGACCACCAGGACGTTATAGCCGGTACCGGTCTGGATCAGCGGCGCGAAGTCTGTCTCCAGACGGAACTGCGCGTTGGGAACGAGCGCTGGAACAGCCGCAATGGGAGCAGTCACGGACAAGAGGGTATGCCCATCAGCAGGCTGATGGAGGACCTCCGCCGTGCCGATGGTCATCACCGCCCCCGGCTTGTTCTCGACCACC
>VAZL01000948.1 GCA_005883445.1 Alphaproteobacteria bacterium
GGCCGCGGGCCCGCGCGCGCTGCCAGCCCGGCGTGCCGTAGCTCGAGCCGAAATGGGTCATCTCGTCGAAGCGCGAGGCGCCGGTGTTGCCGTAGGCGGAAAAGCCGCCTTTGGACTCCGTCACTTCGACGTCCGCCTCCGGCAATTCGTCGAGGAAGCGCGAGGGGATGTTCGACGACCACAGCCCGTGCATGCGCCGGTTGGCGGCGAAGTAGATGTTGACGCGCCGGCGCGCGCGGGTGATGCCCACATGCGCGAGGCGCCGCTCCTCCTCGAGCCCGGCGCGGCCCTGGTCGTCAAGCGTGCGCTGGTGCGGGAACAGGCCTTCCTCCCAGCCCGGCAGGAACACGGTGTCGAATTCGAGCCCCTTGGCGGAATGCAAGGTCATGACCGACACCGCCTCGCCCTCGCTCTTCTCCGTATCCATCACCAGCGCGATGTGCTCGAGAAAGCCCGCGAGGTTCTCGAACTCCTCCATGGAGCGGATCAGCTCTTTCAAGTTTTCGAGCCGTCCGGCGGCATCGGCCGAGCGGTCCTTCTGCCACATCTCGGTGTAGCCGGACTCGTCGAGCACGATTTCCGCGAGCTGCGTGTGCGGGAGGGTGGCGTTCTGGGCGCGCCAGCGCTCGAACGCGGCAAGAAGATCGCGCACCGCCGCACGCGGCTTGGGCTTGAGCTCGTCGGTCTCGGTCACTGCCTGCGCCGCCGCGGTGAGCGGCACGCGCCGGCGGCGCGCGTGGTCGTGGAGGAGCTGCACGGTGGCATCGCCGAGGCCGCGCTTGGGCACGTTGATGATGCGCTCGAAGGCGAGGTCGTCGGCGGGCGAGTGGATGACGCGCAGATAAGCCAGCGCATCGCGGATTTCCTGGCGCTCGTAGAAGCGCGGGCCGCCGATCACGCGGTAGGGCAGGCCGAGCGTGACGAAGCGATCCTCGAACTCGCGCATCTGGAACGAGGCGCGCACCAGGATGGCGATCTCGTCGAGCGGGGAGTCCCAGCAGGAGGTGACCTTGACCTTCTCGCCCGGCTCGTCCTCGGTGCGCAGCGTCTTGCCGAGCCGGCCCTCGTTGTGTGCGATGAGGTGTGAGGCGGCGGCGAGGATGTGGGCGGTGGAGCGGTAATTGCGCTCGAGGCGGATGACCCTGGCGCCGGGAAAATCGTGCTCGAAGCGCAAAATGTTGTCCACCTCGGCCCCGCGCCAGCCGTAGATCGACTGATCGTCGTCTCCCACGCAGCAGATGTTTTTGAGCGTGCGCGCTGGCGCGTGCGGCTCACTGGTTTCGTCATCACCGGGCCGCGCCGAAGGCGCGTGACCCGGTGATCCATCTTCTTCGTTTGAAGGGATGGATTGCCCCGCAACTCGGGCCTGCCCGAGTTGCGCAGCA
>VAZL01000951.1:0-511 GCA_005883445.1 Alphaproteobacteria bacterium
CAGACACTCGACCGCCTTGTCGTACTTCGCTCCGTATTTTTCGGCGAAGACATCGATCGCCACTTCGGCCGAAGCTCGGTTCGGCGCCAAGTAGACTTCCCGCAGGTCCTTCTTCATGTTGGCCTGCACCGACAGGGCGACTTTGTTCAAGATATTTGCGGTTTTGTGCACCCAGCACCGCTGATGCCGCGTGGCGGGAAAGATCTCGTCGAGCGCCTTCCAGAATCCGAGCGCACCGTCACCGACGGCAATTTCCGGGGCGATCTTCAGCCCACGGCTTTTCGTCTCGACGAGTAGCTCGCGCCAGCTCTGCGCGCTCTCGCGCACGCCGACCTGGAAGCCGATCAGCTCCTTCTTGCCTTCCGGCGTCGCGCCGATCAGCACCAGCATGCATTCGCCGTGCTCTTCCATGCGGGCCTGCAGGAAGACGCCGTCCGCCCACACGTACACGTACCGGCGCGCAGACAGATCGCGCTTCTGCCAGCGTTCGTACTCGCCCTGCCACTCGGCC
>VAZL01000951.1:587-984 GCA_005883445.1 Alphaproteobacteria bacterium
CAAGCTCCTCGTGCGCCGTGCCCACAGCGGCAAGATCGCCGACGTGAAGCGAATCCGCTCGCCATCGCTGGGCGCCGCGCGATCCCGAATCTTCACTCGGGCAACCTCGACAGCGCCGATCCCCGTCTGGATCGTCCGTACCGGGCCGTGACCGTGCCGCACCAGGCGCTCGCGGCCGTCGGGAAGCTTCAAGCCCTTCATCGCGGCGAGAAATGCCTCGGCTTCCATCTCGACAGCCTGTGCAAGCAGCTCCCGCGCACCAGATCGCAAGATATTCGTCAGTGGATCGTCGATCTCGTCGGGCTGACGCAGTGGGACAACGTTGTTATTCTCATTCATGGCGTATCGCTCTCCTCGAGAGGTTCTGGCAGGCTCGACACCCGCCTCGATACGCCGC
>VAZL01000355.1 GCA_005883445.1 Alphaproteobacteria bacterium
CGCGAACAGCGCGAAACACAGCGCTTTCATCAGGAATACGGGATAGGCAAACATCGGCGCGATAACGAGCGCGCAGGCCATAACGACGAATGCAATCGCCTCGCTGCGCGCGCGCACGGCGTGGTCCTCGGTCGCCTGCGCAACGCGCTGCACGCTAGGTGGCCCTTCCAAACAGGCCGGCGGGCCTGATCAACAGCACGATCGCCATGATGATGAAGATCACCGTGTTCGATGCCTCGGGAAAGAACACGTTGGTGAGGCCCTCGATGATGCCCAATCCGAACCCGGTCACGATCGCGCCCATGATCGAGCCCATGCCGCCGATCACCACCACGGCGAACACCACGATGATGAGATTGGCGCCCATCTGGGGGCTTACGTTGTAGATCGGGGCCGCCATCACGCCCGCGAGCGCCGCCAGCGCAACGCCGAAACCATAGGTGAGCGTAATCATGCGCGGCACGTTGATGCCGAAGGCGCGCACGAGGGTGGGGTTTTCGGTCGCGGCGCGCAGATAGGAGCCTAGCTTCGTGCGTTCGATCACGAACCAGGTCGTCAGGCACACCGCGAGCGAAAACACCACCACCCAGGCGCGGTAGTTCGGCAAAAACATGAACCCGAGATTCTGCCCGCCTTGCAGCGTCGGCGGCACAGAATAGGGCAGCCCCGAGGAGCCGAAAAAGTTGCGGAACGTGCCCTCGAAGATGAGCGCGAGACCGAAGGTGAGCAGCAGTCCGTAGAGGTGATCGAGCTTATAGAGCCACTGCAGAAACAGCCGCTCGATAATGATCCCGGTGATCCCCACGAGGATAGGGGCGATGATTATCGCCCACCAATAGCCCAGTCCGGCATAGAGCAAGAGAAAGTATGCGGCGAACGCGCCCAGCATGTACTGCGCGCCGTGGGTGAAGTTGATGATATTGAGCATGCCGAAAATGACGGCGAGCCCCAGACTGAGCAGCGCGTAGAACGAGCCGTTGATGAGTCCGATCAGCAACTGGCCGAACAGCGCCTGCGAGCTGATGCCGAGCAGTTCTTCACCAACGGGCAGCCGCCATCGGCCAGGGGGCGGAAAGCTTCGTCGGCCGGGATGGTGGCGCGGAGTTTGTAATAATCCCACGCGCCCTTCGATTCCGCCGGCTTCTTGACTTCGAACAGATACATCGGGTGGATCTTGCGGCCGTCGGCGCGCACCGTGCCCTTACCGAAGAGTTTGTCGTCGGTCGGCATCTCCTTCATCTTCGCGACGATCGCCTTGCCGTCGGCATCGCTCTTGAGCGCCTCGACCGCCTTGAGATAGTGCGTGACCGCCGAATAGACGCCGGCGTGCACCATGGTCGGGTAGACACCCTTGAATTGGGGCGCAAATTTCTTCGCGAATTCGCGATTGGCGTCGTTCAGGTCCCAGTACCAGGCCTCCGTCATGATCAGACCCTGCGCCGTCTGCAATCCGAGCGCATGCACGTCGGTGATGAACGCCAGCAAGGCGGCGAGGTTTTGACCGCCTTGGGTGATGCCGAATTCGGATGCCTGCTTGATGGAATTGATCGTGTCGCTGCCGGCATTCGCGAGTCCGATGATCTTCGCCTTCGAGGCCTGCGCCTGCAGCAGGAAGGACGAGAAGTCCGTCCCGGGGAAGGGGTGGCGCACTTTGCCCAAGACCTTGCCGCCATTCTTCTCGACCACGGCAGCGGTGTCGCGTTCGAGCGCGTGACCGAAGGCATAATCGGCGGTGAGGAAGAACCACGTGTCGCCGCCGGTCTTCACGATCGCTTTGCCGGTGCCGTTGGCGAGCGCCCAGGTGTCATAGGTCCAGTGGATCGTATTGGGAGTGCATTTGGGGCCGGTCAGATCCGAGGCCGCCGCGCCGGAGACGAGAAATACCTTGTTCTTGTCGCGTACGATCTCGTTGACTGCGAGCGCAACGGAGGACGTCGGCACGTCGACGATGACATCGACCTTGTCGACGTCGATCCAGGTGCGCACGACGTTCGAGCCGACGTCCGGCTTGTTCTGATGATCGGCACCGACGATTTCGACTTTCATGCCTTTGGCGGCGGCGCCGAAATCCTCGACCGCCATCCGCGCCGCAATGACGGAGCCTTGGCCGCTGAGATCGGAATACGTCCCAGACATGTCGTTCATGACGCCGATCTTGATGCTTCCGTCGCTATATTGCGCCTGTGCGCAGCCGCACCCGAGCGCGACCGCGAGCGCCGTGAGACTGAACAATCGCTTCATTAAGGCATCCTCCTGTTAAGGGCTTTTGATGTTTTGCACCCCGGCAGCCGTGGTCGCAGCTTAAGAGTCACACGCCCAGATATTCGTGAAGTTTGTCGAGATTGGCTTCGAGCTCGGCATTGGCGAACCGATCGATGATGCGACCATTTTCCATCACGTAGTAGCGATCCGCAACCGTCGAAGCGAAGCGAAAATTCTGCTCGACCAGGAGGATGGTGAAACCCTGCTGCTTGAGCATGCCGATGGTCTTGCCGATTTGCTCGATGATGACCGGGGCAAGACCCTCGGTCGGCTCGTCGAGGAGGAGGAGCCGCGCACCCGTGCGCAGGATGCGCCCAATGGCGAGCATCTGTTGCTCGCCGCCCGAAAGCTTCGTGCCTTGGTTCGACAGGCGTTCTCGGAGATTGGGAAACAGCTCGAAAATGCGATCGAGTTCGAGCCCGCCGGGCCGCACCTTGGGGGGCAGCAAAAGATTTTCTTCGACGTCGAGGCTGGCAAAAATTCCGCGTTCCTCCGGACAGAGCGCAATGCCGAGCCGCGCGATCCGGTCGCTGGTCAGACCGATGAGCTCTCTGCCCTCCAGCGTCACGACCTCGCCGACCAAAACCTCGAAGCTGGCCCCGTGGAGCACATGGGATTCGCCGTACCAGGCTTGGAGCCCTTCGACCGCCAGTAGCGGCGCGCTGCTGGGACTAAGCATGGCCGACCCCGAGATAGGCCTCGCGCACCAGCGGGTGGGACGAAACCGTCTTGTAGTCGCCTTCGGCGAGCACTCGGCCACGCGTGAGCACCGTGATGCGATCGGAAAGGTTGGCGACCACGCTGAGGTTGTGCTCGACCATCAGCACCGTGCGTTGGGCAGCGACTGACTTGATGAGCGCGCTGATGCGATCGATATCCTCGTGACCCATGCCGGCCATCGGTTCGTCGAGCAGGAGCATTTCCGGGTCGAGCGCCAATGTGGTTGCGATCTCCAGGGCACGCTTGCGACCGTATGGCAATTCAACCGCCGTCCAACGGGCGAAGGACGACAAGCCGACATCGGCGATGAGCGCCATGGCGCGGTCGTTGAAGACGTCCAGTACACGCTTCGAGCGCCAGAAGTCGAACGACGATCCACGCTGGCGCTGCAGCGCGACGCGGACATTTTCGAGCACGGTGAGATGCGGGAAAACGGCCGAGATCTGAAACGATCGCACCAGTCCGAGCCGCGCCACCCCGGCGGGAGGGAGCCCCGTGATGTCGCGGCCCTTGTAGACGATCCGTCCCCGGGTGGGACTCATGAACTTCGTCAGCAGGTTGAAGCAAGTCGTCTTGCCGGCGCCATTGGGTCCGATCAGCGCATGAATCGTGCCGCGGCTAACCTGCAGGCTCACTCCGTTGACCGCAACGAAGCCGGCAAATTCTTTGGTGAGATTCTCGGTGAGAAGGATGAAATCGTCGCTCACGACGCCGGGGCCCTGCTTGTGGGCCATAGTGTTACCATGCCCGGAGCGTGTTCAGCAAAAGGCAGGTCGCGGCTTTGCGACGCAATCGTGCTTGATGTGCCGCGAGCAGGCTGAGGAAGGCTTGATCTGCGCTCCAGCGCCGATGGCTGGCGGCCGCCGGGCGCGGATCGGTCCCGCCACCCTTCCTCAACCTTTCCCCCCTTCTTATGTAATGGCACAGTAGCGGCTGCCATCGCCGATTCTGCCTGGCGAACCGGCGTCGGCGGCAGCGGTGGGAGCATCGGTCTTGCGTCTCCTGGTGATCGAGGACGATCCCGATCTCAATCGGCAGCTCGCGACCGCGCTCGTTGACGCGGGCTACGTGGTCGATCGTGCGTTCGACGGCGAGGAGGGCCACTTTCTCGGCGAAAGCGAGCCCTATGACGCGGTGATCCTCGACATCGGCCTGCCCAAGATGGATGGCATCTCGGTGCTGGAGGCGTGGCGCCGTGCCGGCCGCGCCATGCCGGTCCTGATCCTCACCGCCCGCGACCGCTGGAGCGATAAGGTCCAAGGCTTCGACGCCGGCGCCGACGACTACGTCGCAAAGCCTTTTCATCTCGAGGAGGTTCTAGCGCGCATCCGCGCGCTCTTGCGTCGTTCGGCTGGTCACGCCAAGAGCGAGCTCAATTGCGGCTCCGTGCGCCTCGACACCCGCACCGGCCGCGTGACCGTCGACGGCAATCCGGTGAAGCTCACCTCGCACGAATATCGCCTGCTGTCCTACCTCATGCATCATACCGGCCGCGTGGTCTCGCGCACCGAACTGGTCGAGCATCTCTACGACCAGGATTTCGATCGCGACTCCAACACCATCGAGGTGTTCGTCGGCCGCGTGCGCAAAAAGCTCGGCGTCGATGTCATACAGACCGTGCGCGGGCTTGGCTATCTCCTCGCTCCACCGGGCAATGCGTCTTAATTCGCTCGCCCTTCGGCTGTTCTTCTCGGCAACGACTTGGACCGTGGTGATCCTCGTCGTCACCGGCATCGTGCTGTCGTCGATCTATCGCGCGGCTGTGGAGCGTGCGTTCGACCGAAGGCTGGGCGTCTATCTGCGGACCCTGGTCGCCGACGTCGCGACCCCGGAGGAGAATGGCGGCAAGTTTCCCCAATCGATCGGCGAGCCGCTGTTCAATCTGCCGCTCTCCGGCTGGTACTGGCAGGTGACGCGGCTCGACGCGCCGACGCCCGACGTGCGATCGTCCCGCTCGCTGTGGGATGCGACGCTGCCGCACCTCGCCGACCTCGGCCCCTCGTCGGCGCCGGGCGCCGCGCGGCAGGGTTACGCCGAAGGGCCCGAGGGCCAGCAGCTGCGCATCGTTGAACGCACGATCGACCTGGGCGAGGAGGGCCGTTACCTCGTTGCCGTTGCCGGCGACGCGGCCGAGATCGACGAGGAAACACGCAGCTTCGACGGGGCTCTCGTCATCACTTTCACGGTGTTGGGCATTGTGCTGCTGCTGACCACAACCTTCCAGGTTCGTTTCGGCTTGGCGCCGCTCAAACGTATTTCCGACGATCTTGCCGCCATCCGCTCGGGGACGGCGGAGCGGCTCGAAGGCGCCTTCCCGGTCGAGATCGCGCCGCTGGCGCGCGAAACCAATGCCCTCATCGACGCCAATCGTGAGATCGTGACGCGCGCACGCACCCATGTCGGCAATCTCGCCCACGCATTGAAGACGCCGATCTCCGTCATGATGAACGAGGCCACGAGTCACAGCGATGATCCGCTCGCCTTGAAGGTGCGCGAACAGACCGAAATCATGCGCGACCAAGTCGCGCGCCATCTCGAGCGCGCGCGGCTCGCCGCGCGCGTCGCGGCGATCGGCACCGTCACCGATGTGCTCCCCGTGGTGACGGCGCTCGCCCGCACAATGGAAAAGATTCACCATCATCGTAGCATCGCCATCGACGTCGACGCGCCCGAGGGCGCCCGCTTTCGCGGCGAGCAGCAGGACCTCGAGGAAATGGTCGGCAACCTTGTCGACAATGCCTGCAAGTGGGCGCAGTCGCGGGTGGCGGTTGAAGCGTTCTCGGAAAAGCCTGATCCAAGAGATGATCGTCGGGTCGTACGCATCGTGGTCGATGACGACGGGCCGGGGCTTTCGCCGCAGCAGCGCGAGCAGGTGGCCCGCCGCGGTCGCCGGCTCGACGAGACCAAGCCGGGCTCTGGCCTCGGGCTTTCGATCGTGGTCGAGCTTGCCAGTCTCTATGGCGGCGGCCTCACGCTCGGCACCGCACCCATTGGCGGCCTGCGCGCGGAACTCACGCTGCCGGGGGCGTGACCGTCCCCGCCTTGCCCAACGGCATTGACGCTGCGGCAACAGAGTTTTGCCCCATTTGAGCCATTAGCTTAAGCGCCGGCATTGGCCGATGGGGATCGCTGGCCGGTTCAGATCGCGGGGTCAGATCATCTGGGGGCTTGAAACATGTCTTTCGTTCGCCTGAGCGCTGCCGGGCTCGCCGCGCTTTCGATCGCGGCCTGCGCGGGCACTCCCGAGACCGGCCAAGGACCGAAAGAGAATACGGGCACGCTCGTCGGCGCGGTTGCCGGCGGCCTGATCGGATCGCAGTTCGGCGGCGGAACCGGCGAGCGCATCGCAGCCGGTCTTGCTGGCGCGGCGCTTGGCGGTTTGATCGGCAATCGCATCGGCGCCGGCATGGACGACGACGACAAGCGGCGCGCGTATGCCGCGCAGATGCAGGCACTCGAGGCCGGCAAGTCGGGTGTCGGCGTGGCGTGGAAGAATCCGGATTCCGGTCGCTATGGATCGGTGGTTCCGGGTCCTGCCTATCAGTCCAACGGGCTGCAATGCCGACCTTACACCCACACCATCTATATCAACGGTCAGCCGCAGGTCGCCCGCGGCAACGCTTGTCGCAATCCGGACGGAACCTGGACCGCGGTGGGGTGACGGCAGCGCCATTCCGGCCGAAGCCAGCATAGGCCATGGGTTCACACTGACGCGCGCGAGTTTGATTGGGCTGCGCGCATTGGCGCCATCCTGCATGATGCAGGGCGAAGCTCTACGTCGCGAATCGCGCTGAAACCTCGAATTCCTGGACGCGGGAAATAACGCTGCGCCTGCGGGCTGTCGATCTGCGCCTCCCGCGTGGTTCCTCGCGCGCTCCTATGGCGCGAACACGACCTGCGCGCGGTGGCGGGTCTGACACCGGCGGGCGCGCTCACGATGGGCGCGACCTCAGCCGCGGCGTTGCCGCGACAACTCTCGCGCTTCGTTATCGCCGATTACGCCGGAGCATGCGGGGGCACCTGGTTACGGCAAATTTACGGTCCCGCTTCCCCATGTCGCGGCCTCGACGGTCGTTCGCCGTTGCAGGGAGACCGCTCGCCGTGATGTAACCGCGCTGGGCGTGCCCCGATCCGCGACAGTCCTGTTTTCGCCGCGTCGCCAAGGCAATGTAAATTCAATCCGATGGATTGATATGACGCTGTGGTTCGGACTTGCACTGATGACGGCAGCGGCCATTTGGGCCGTGTTGTGGCCGCTTGCGCGCCGGGCGAGCCAATCGCGCTCGGGCAGCGATGTCGCGATCTATCGCGATCAGCTCGAGGAGATCGAACGCGACCGTGCGGCCGGCCTTATCGAGGACAACGAGGCCGTAAGCGCGCAAGTCGAGGTATCGCGCCGGCTCATCGCCGCAGCCGATGCGCAAACGGCGTCGCCGACAAATGTGCCTTCGGCGACGTGGCGGCGCCGGGCAGTCGCCATCGCGGCGCTTGTCCTGCTGCCGTTCGGCGCAACGACACTTTATCTCGCGCTCGGTTCGCCTTTGCTTCCGGACCATCCGCTCGCCCCACGTCTTGCCGCTGCCCGCGCCGATCAGTCGATCGATACTTTGATTGCAAAGGTGGAGACCCATCTTGAGAGCAATCCGGACGACGGACGCGGCTGGGAGGTGATCGCGCCGATCTATATCCGACTCGGGCGTTTCGATGACGCGGTGAGGGCGCGGCGCAATGCACTTCGGCTCAATGGCTCGTCGGCGGAGCGCGAGGCTGCGTTCGGCGAGGCGCTGGTGTTCGCCGCCAATGGGATCGTGACGGCGGAGGCTAAGGCTGCGTTCGAACGGGCGGTCGCGCTCGATGCGAACGGAGTGCAGGCGCGCTACTTTCTCGGGCTCGCAGCCGAGCAGGACGGCGATCGCACGCAAGCCGCCGCGACGTGGCGCGCACTGATCGAGGCGGCTCCCCCCGATGCGCCATGGATCGACTTGCTGCGACGCGCGCTCGCCCGCGTCGACCGTGCCGCCGCGCCCGAGGATCCAGGCGCTGCTTCGGAGCTCGCGCCCGAGCAACGCCAGGCCATGATTCAAGGGATGGTCGAGCGGCTTTCCGAGCGGCTGCATCGCGACGGCGGCGATGTAGAGGGATGGCTGCGACTCGTTCGCTCCTATATGGTTCTCGGCCAACCCGACAAGGCGCGCGCGGCCGTCGTCGATGCGCGCCGTGCGCTCGCCGGCGATGCGGGCAAATTGCGGCGGCTCGACGATCAGCTCAAAGGACTTGGCCTCGAAGGCTAAGCGCCGGGAAATCGCGCGATGACCCGCAAGCAACGACGCCTCTCCCTCATCGGTGCCGCGCTCGGCGTGATCGCGCTCGCGGTGGCTTTGGTGCTCGGCGCGCTCAAGGAGTCCATTGTCTTCTTCAATTCGCCGACCGACGTGGTCGAAAAACACATCAAACCGGGGACGCGTATCCGCGTCGGCGGCCTCGTGAAGCAGGGCAGCGTTTGGCGCGGCGACAGCCTTGCCGTCCGTTTCGAGGTGACCGACGGCAAGCGTACGATCCCGGTCGCCTATCAGGGCTTGTTGCCGGATCTTTTCCGCGAAGGGCAGGGCG
>VAZL01000356.1 GCA_005883445.1 Alphaproteobacteria bacterium
AGTTGGAAGAACACGAGATAGGTCGGCGCGTTGTCGAGAAAGGCCGAGAGCGCCCCGGTCAGCCAGAAATAGGCGACGTCGTTCGGGCTGCCGTCGCGCGCGGTGACGGCGGCGAGCAGCCACGCGAAGGCGCCGTCCTTGCCGGCATCGAGCATGGCCACCACCGGAATGATGCAGACGAAGATGCCGGCGAACAGGATGGCCACTTCCGCGATCGGTTCCCAGGTGAAGCCGTTAGCCTCGCGGTGCTCGTTCGGCGTGAGCACGAGCGAGAGGATCGCGATCAGAACCAGCGCGGCGTCGCGCGCAATGTTCTGCAGCTCGAGGGCGGTGCCGTAGACGTTGACGGTCAAGCCCGGCTTCCATGCCGCTGCGGCGAGGATGGTCACGATGATGCCCGCGATCAGCAGGAGATTGACGCCGCCGCTGACGGCAAGCTTCGCGGCCGGCCTGCTCTCGCCCACGGTCGTCACCAGGCGGTCTTTGCGGTAGTACCAGACGTCGAGCGCGACGAAGACCGCGAGCACCCAACCGGCGACGAGCGCGGTTTCGAACCAGATGTTTCGCGTCGTCCAGAAGAAATCGACGCCGTGCAGGAAGCCGACGAAGAGCGGCGGATCGCCGAGCGGAGAGAGCGCGCCGCCGATATTGGCGACGAGGAAGATGAAGAACACGACCACGTGGATGTTGTCGAGCCGCGCGGCGTTGGCGCGCAGCAGCGGGCGGATGAGGATCATGGCGGCGCCGGTGGTGCCCACCACGCTGGCGATCAAGGTGCCGAACGCAAGGATAACGGTGTTGACGAGGGGCGTGCCACGCAGTTCGCCCGTCACCAAGATGCCGCCGGCGACCACGTAGAGCGCGAACAACAGCAGAATGAAGCTTAGGTATTCGGCGAGCGCGACGTGCGCGAAGGCGGCGAGCGCGGCCGGCGTGCCGTAGACCGCGGCAAGCGGCGCCAGCGTGAGCACGCTCCATAGGAAGGCGAGCTTGCCGTAATGGCGGTGCCAGAATCGCTTGAACAAGAGCGGGCCGGTCGCGATGGTGACGAGAATGCCGATGAAGGGCAGCGCCCACGGCCATCGCAGTGTCGCGCCGTCGAGGCCGGTGGTTGCGTGCGCCACGTCCGGAGCGAGCGCCGCAATCGTTGTCATGCCCGCCAACGCGAGCATCGAGTCAAACGAAATCCGGCTGATTGATTCGGCATCACACCGTCTGCCGTCGTCCCCGCGCACGCGGGGACCCATATTCCAGAGGCCGGTGTTCATGGGTCCCTGCTTTCGCGGGGACGACAGCGCAGGAACTGCTGAACCGGATTCGTATAAGCCCTGTCGGCGCGGTCCAGGCCGAAGCGGTGCGTTTCGTTTGCTTCCGTGATTACTGCATCGTCCGCTTGTGCGGACGATGACCGCGGGCGGGCCGTTTGGGTCAATGCGCCTCGTCCCAATTGTGCGCGGCGCGCGCCTCGACCGCGAGCGGCACGGAGAGCGAGAGCGCCGGCATCGGCGCCTGCGCCATCACCTTCTCCACCACCGGCAAGGTCTTCGCCACCTCGGCCTCGGGCACCTCGAACACGAGCTCGTCATGCACCTGCAGCAGCATCTGGGCGGAAAGCTTGGCTTTCGCCACCGCTGCCTCCATGCGCACCATGGCGCGGCGGATGATGTCGGCGGCGGTGCCCTGCAGCCGCGCGTTGATCGCGGCGCGCTCGTTGAAGGCGCGGATCGAGGCGTTCGAGTGCGCGATTTCGGGGTAGTGGCACTTGCGGCCGAACAGCGTGAGCACGTAGCCGTTCTTCTTGGCGAACGCCTTGGTTTCTTCCATGTAGTCGCGGATGCCGGGAAAGCGCTCGAAATATTTCTTGATGTAGGCGCCCGCCTCTTCGCGCTCGATGCCGAGTTGATTGGCGAGCCCGAAGGCCGAGATGCCGTAGATGATGCCGAAGTTGATCGCCTTGGCGCGGCGGCGAATTTCCCCCGGCATGCCCTTGACCGGCACGCCGAACATTTCGGAGGCCGTCATGGCGTGAATGTCGAGGCCCTCGCGGAACGCCTTCTTGAGCGCCTCGATGCCGGCGATCTCGGCCAAGAGCCGCAGCTCGATCTGGGAATAATCGGCGGAGACGAGCTTGTAGCTGTCGGCCGCGATGAAGGCGCGCCGGATCTTGCGGCCTTCCTCGGTGCGGATCGGAATGTTCTGCAGGTTGGGCTCGGAGGAGGAGAGGCGCCCGGTCGGAGTCGCGGCGAGCGCGTAGCTCGTGTGGACGCGGTGCGTGCTGGCGTTGACGTAGCCCGGCAGCGCGTCGGTATAGGTCGATTTGAGCTTCGAAACCTGGCGCCAGTCGAGAATTTTCCGCGGCAGCGCGTGACCCTGCTCGGCCAAGTCCTCCAAGGCGCGGGCCCCCGTCGACCACTGGCCGGTCTTGGTCTTGGTGCCGCCGGGAAGTCCAAACTTGCCGAACAAGATATCGCCGAGCTGCTTCGGACTACCCGGATTGAGCGGCTCGCCGGCCAGCGTCTGGATTTCGGCCTCGAGCGCGCCGGAGCGCTGCGCGAATTCACCCGACAGCCGCGAGAGCACTTGTCGATCGATCGAGATGCCGCGCCGCTCCATGCGCGCGAGCACCGCAACGAGCGGCCGCTCCAGCGTCTCGTAGACGCTCACCACGCGCTCACTGGTGAGCCGCGGCTTGAGCAATTGCCATAGCCGCAGCGTGGCGACGGCGTTCTCGGCGGCATACTCGGCTGCCTTCTCCACCGCCACGCAATCGAAGGTGAGCTTGGATTTTCCCGTGCCGGTCAGCTGGTTGAAATCGATGGCGGCGTGATCGAGGTAGCGCTGCGAGAGCGCCGCCAGCGCATGCCCGGCGCGTCCGGCATCGAGCACGTAGGACATCAGCATGACGTCGTCATAGGGAGCGAGGTCGATGCCGCGCAGTGCGAACATCTGCAGGTCGAACTTGATATCCTGGCCGACTTTGAGGACGCCGGGGTCTTCGAGCAGCGGCTTCATCGCCTCGAGCGCCGCGCGCTCCTCGATCTGGTCGGGCGCGATCTCGCCGGCGAACAGACTGCCGTCGCCGCCGTCGCCGCGTTTGCGATGGCCGAGCGGAACGTAGCAAGCCTCGTTGGCGGCGAGCGCGAGCGAGAAGCCGCACAGCGTCGCCTGCATCGGATCGAGGCTCGTGGTCTGCGTATCGAGCGCGAGCACGCCGAGATCGCGCGCGCGCGCGATCCAGGCGGCGAGCCGGTCCAGGCTGCGCACGATTTCGTAGCGGGAGCGATCGATCTTGGCGTAGCGCGCGGCCGCGAGGCGCCCAGCCGCGAGCGCCTGCGGCTTGAACTCCTCTTGCGTCGGCGCGACTCGTCCCGAAACCGGTTTACTCTCGCGCCCGCTCACCGGGACGGACGGCAGCGGCAGCGATGCTTGCTGCGCCGACGCGCCCTTGTCGTCGCGCCGCTCGCCACCGTCGCGCGCGGCAGCGGGGCCGGCCTTGAGCTTGCCGTCCGGCTCGATCTCTCCGGCGTCGATGCCGGAGAACTCCGCCACGCGGCGCGTGAGCGCGGCAAACTCCATCGCCTTGAGGAATGCGACCAGGCGCTTGTAGTCGGGCTCGTGCACCGCGAGCTCGGCGAGCGGCACCTCGAGCGCCACGTTGGCGTCGAGCGTGACGAGCTTCTTCGACAGCCGCGCGCGCTCGGCATTGTCGATCAGCGCCTGGCGGCGTTTGTCCTGCTTGATCTCGCCGGCCCGCGCCAGCAGCGTTTCGAGATCGCCGTATTCGCCGATGAGCTGCGCCGCGGTCTTCACGCCGATGCCCGGCACGCCCGGCACGTTGTCGGTCGAATCCCCGATCAGGGCCTGCACCTCGATCATCTTCTGCGGGGGCACGCCGAACTTCTCGATAACCTCGGGGATGCCGATCCTGCGGTCCTTCATGGTGTCGTACATGACGACGCAGTCGTTCACGAGCTGCATCAGATCCTTGTCGGAGGCGACGATGGTCGCGCTCGCGCCCGCCTCGCAGGCTTGGCGGACATAGGTCGCGATCAGGTCGTCGGCCTCGAAGCCGATCTGCTCCAGGCAAGGCAGCTCGAAGGCGCGCACCGCCGCGCGGATGAGCGGAAACTGCGGACGCAGGTCGTCCGGCGGCTCGGTCCGGTTCGCCTTGTATTCTGAATACATCTCGGTGCGGAAGGTCTTCTCCGACTTGTCGAACACGACCGCGAGGTGGGTCGGCCGCTCCTCGGGCTTCATGTCGCGCAGAAGCTTCCACAGCATGTTGCAGAAGCCGAGCACGGCATTGACCTGCAGCCCGTCGGACTTGCGGTTGAGCGGCGGCAGCGCGTGATAGGCGCGGAAAATGTAGGACGAGCCGTCGACCAGGAAGACGTGGTCGCCTTTCTTCGGCGCCCGGGCGAGGGACGGCGCGCTGCGAGCGCTCTGTGCGGCTTGGCTTGGCATGGCTCGGACTTAACACTTGAAGGGCGATTTCGCCACCGATTCGAGCCCGCTATGCACGTCTCTTCGTGCGCCTTCCCCAAAGCGGAGCGCGCATGCAAAGTGGCCGCGATGAACGCCATCGGAGAACCTCTTCCCATCGATCCGGCGCTGCCGGAGCTGACGAGCGCTTTGCGCGCGGCAAACGCCGCGGTCCTGGTCGCCCCGCCCGGCGCCGGCAAGACCACGCGGGTTCCGCTCGCGCTCGCCGCCGAGCCTTGGGCGCGGGGAAAAAAGCTCCTCGTGCTCGAGCCGCGCCGGCTTGCGGCGCGGGCGGCGGCCGCGCGCATGGCGGCGACGCTGCGCGAAGCCGTCGGCGCCAGCGTGGGCTACCGCGTGCGCTTCGGCTCCAAAATCTCGGCCGCGACGCGCATCGAGGTGGTGACCGAGGGCGTGTTCACGCGCCTTGTCCTCGACGATCCCTCGCTCGCCGGCGTCGCCGCCGTTCTGTTCGACGAGTTCCACGAGCGCTCGCTCGACGGCGACCTCGGTTTGGCGCTGGCGCACGACGTGCAGCAAGGCCTGCGCGCCGACCTCAAGCTCCTGGTGATGTCGGCGACGCT
>VAZL01000357.1 GCA_005883445.1 Alphaproteobacteria bacterium
GCCTGTTGGTCTTGGTCGGTGATCTTCGGATTCCACACACCGCTCCAGTCCGGCAGCTTGGCGAGATCGGCGTAGTCCTGCGCGGTCGGCGGCGGATTGATGATGGCTGGCGGCTTTTTCGGTGCGTTCTGGGCATCAGCCGTCGCGGCCGAGGCCAGCACCACAAACATCGTCGCTAGAAGTCGGGATCGCATGGGCCGCCTTTCATGCAATTGAGATGCAGACCATTCGCCAAAATACCTCGGTGGCCGGACTAGTGCAAATGTGCGCGCGCACCCAGCGGCCGCGCGCCACCACCGCGATCCGTCGCCGTGTGCCATTACCGGAAGTCGACGGGTCCTGTATGGTGTTAGCGGATGGACGGCGTGGCTTTTAGAACCGGGATGAAGCGACATGAACCGTATCGCCCACTTCATCGAAATGATCGCTTTCAGCAGCCGGTGGCTGGTCGCGCCGTTTCTTCTCGGGCTGATCTTCGGCCTCGCAGTGTTGCTGTGGAAGTTTGTCGTCAAGCTTGTGGATTTCGTGACTCAGGTCCATGGCGCGGAGACCTCGGACGCCATCGTCGGCATTCTAAATCTGGTTGATCTTACGCTCGTCGCCAACCTCATCGTGATCGTGATCTGCTCCAGCTATGAGAACTTCGTGTCGCCCATTGACTATTCCAAGCACCCGACTTGGCCACCTGGTCTTGTTAATATTGGATTCTCGGGGCTCAAGCAGAAACTGCTCGGCTCCATCGTCGCGATCGCGGCCGTCAGCGTGCTCGAATGGTTCACCGACATCGACCGCAAGGCCGATAGCGTGAAGCTCGCCTGGGTGGTGGGAATTCTGCTTGCATTTGCGGTCGCGATGCTGGTGCTGGCAATCGCCGACCGCGTCAGCAGCGCGACCGAAGACCGCCCCTAATTCCACGCCCGCGGGGTGGCCGCGGAAGCGGGCATTGCGCGCGCGATAGGGGTCTCGCGGTCCGTGCAACGCACGAGTAATCTCGTGATTGCACCATTGCTCTGGAGGGCAGCATGAACCTTCCCCGTCGGAAACTTCTGCATCTCGCCGCGGGGCTTGTCGCGCTGCCGATGCTACCGCGACCGGCCAGCGCGCAGGTTTATCCCTCGCGGCCGGTGCGGATCGTTGCGGCGTTCGCGGCGGGGGGCGGCGTCGACATCACGGCGCGGCTGATCGGCCAGTGGCTTTCCGATCGGCTGGGACAGTCCTTCGTGGTCGAGAATCGACCGGGAGCCGGCGGCAACATCGGCACCGAAGCGGTCGTCAATGCGCCTCCTGACGGGCATACCTTGCTTCTGGCTACCGTCCCGAACGCCGTCAAGTGGTGATGGTCATTCTTGTCCATCCGTCGGTTCCGGCCAAGAGCGTTCCCGAATTGATCGCCCACGCGAAGGCCAATCCCGGCAAGATCAACATGGCGTCGGCCGGAGCGGGAAGCGCGCCGCACATGGCGGGGGAGCTTTTCAATTTCATGGCGGGCGTGAACATGGTCCATGTCCCCTATCGCGGCCAGGGACCTGCGCTGAGCGATTTGCTCGGCGGGCAGGTGCAGGTCTTTTTCGCCACCACTCCCGGCACGAGTGACTTTGCCAGAACGGGCAAACTGCGTGCGCTTGCGGTGACGAGCCCAACGCGGGCCGAAGGCTTTTCAGAGCTGCCGCGGGTGGGAGATTTCGTGCCGGGTTACGAAGCGAGCCAGTGGTACGGCATCGCCGCTCCGAAGAACACGCCCGTCGAGGTCGTCGATAAGCTCAACCGCGAGATCAACGCCGCCCTCAGCGATCCCGCGATGAGAGCAAAGTTTGCCGAAATAGGCGGCGAGCCGCTTGCAGGCTCACCCTCCGAGTTCGGTCGGCTCATCGCCGAGGAAACCGAGAAGTGGGGCAAGGTGGTCAAGTTCACCGGGCTCAAGCCGGAGTGACCCGCAGGCGGCGGCAGCCGAGACGCTGCCCGCTACTGCACCACCGTCACGTTGGTTTTGACCGAGTTGGCAATGAAACAATTCTCGTGCGCGGCGTGGTGCATTTTATCAAGCTCTTGCGCATTCGGTACGCGATCGCCGCTCCACTTGATCTTAGGGTGTAGCTCAACTCGAGTGATCGCCAGCTTGCCCTCGGCATTCTTCTCCATATGGCCGATCGCATGATCCTCGTACGAGTCGAGGACGAACTTCTGCTTGCACGCAATCGCCAGAAACGTGAGCATGTGGCAGCTCGAGAGTGAAGCGACGAAAGCCTCCTCGGGATCGACATTGGCGGGATTGCCGAGATAAGCAGGGGCCGCGGTTGCCGTCATCGTATGGCCGCCGTCGAAGCTCCAGGTATGATCGCGCGGATACTTCTGATACGAAAACTCAGCTCCGCCGCGCTCCCATTTCAAAGTCACTTTGTGTTCGGACATGCCTTTGTATATAGGATGCGCGAGCGCGGGCGCAATTCCCGCAACGGTGACTTCGGGCGTCCGTGCCACTGCTGGTCACGCGTTGACGCCACGTCGTAGACAAGCCGATCAGCCATTGAATATGGTAGCGGCAAAGCACGCTTCGCAAACGGATGAACCCGCCGCCCGCCGAGATTGGTGCACCCGTCGCCGAGGTTGAGACCCCGGCGCTGGTGATCGATCTCGACGCTCTCGATCGCAACATCGCGAAGATGGCCGAGTTCGCCCGCGCCGCGGGCGTGCGCGTGCGGCCCCACGCCAAGACCCACAAGTCGACTGCGATCGCGTTACGGCAGATCGCTCTCGGCGCGGTCGGCCAATGCGTGCAGAAGGTCGGCGAAGCGGAAGTGCTCGTCCGCGGCGGTGTGAAGGACGTGCTGGTCAGCAATCAGGTGGTCGGCGAACGCAAGTTGCGGCGGCTGGCCGCGCTCGCAAAGGAGGCGACCATCGCGCTGTGCTTCGATGCTCCCGACCAGGTCGACGCGGCATCCCGCGTGGCGCGGGATTTCGGCGTTACGCTTGGGGGGCTGGTCGAGATCGAAGTCGGCATGGAGCGCTGTGGCGTGGCGCCGGGCCGAGATGCGGCATCGCTCGCACGCCGCGTCGCCGATGCGCCGAACCTGAAGTTTATGGGGTTGCAGGCCTACCACGGCCGCGCGCAGCACATGACGACCCATCAGGAACGCGCGCAGGCGATCGCCTTCGCCGTCGATGCGGTGCGCGAGACGTTGGAGGCGTTGGCCGCGGAAAACCTTCCCTGTGAGATCATCGGCGGCGCCGGGACCGGGACTTTCGCAATCGAGGCGGCGAGCGGCGTTTATAATGAGCTGCAGGTTGGCTCGTACGTATTCATGGACACCGAATATGCCCGCATCCGCGGCGACGACGGTCGTCCCTACGCGGAATTCGAACACAGTCTATTTGTGCTCGCATCGGTCATCAGCGTGCCGACGGCCGACCGAGCAATCGTGGACGCAGGCCTCAAGTCCTACAGCGCCGAACGCGGTCCTCCGTGGGTGCATGATCGCCCCGACGTTGAAGTGACCGGCGTCTCGGACGAGCACGGTAAACTCAAGGTCGGGCCGCGCGCGCGGCCCCTGTCGCTCGGCGAGAAGGTCTGGCTCATCCCCGGACACTGCGATCCGACGGTCAATCTGCATGATTGGTATGTCGGTGTCCGCAAGGGGCGCGTGGAGACGCTGTGGCCGATCAACGCGCGTGGTGCCAGCATCTGAATGGATTGCGTGGGAACCTACCGCGACCACGGCGGCCTTGAGCGCATGAAAACGATCATGGAACAGATACCGGTGCTGCGCGCAAAAGCAGTGGGACTGCCGGCAACGCTTACGCTCGCCGCCCTCATAGCTTTCGCCGGCGGAGCGCCAGCGGCCGAACCCTATCCCGATCATCCCATCACCCTCATCGTGCCCTATGCGGCCGGCGGCAGCTCGGATGTGCTCGCTCGCCTCATCGGCGAGCGGATGTCGAAATCGCTCGGCCAGCAAGTCGTCATCGACAACCGTGCCGGCGCCGGCAGCCGCCTCGGCATCGAGATCGCCGCCAAAGCCGCGGCGGACGGCTACACCCTCCTGCTCGCCGACATGCCGCACACCATCATTCCGGCGATCCAGAAGGGGGTGCATTACGATCCCGTCCGCGGCTTCACGCCGATCGGCCTGATCGGAACCGCCTCGATGGTTTTTTTCGTCAATCCGGCGGTGAAGGCCGAGACAGTCCGCGACTTCGTCGGGCTCGCGAAGGCCGACCCGGAAAAAATCACCATCGCCTCGGGCGGAATCGGAAGTGCCACCCACCTCACGGCGGAGCTCTTTCAGGCCAAAACCGGCATCAAGCTCGTGCATGTGCCGTTTCGCGGCGCCGGCCCGGCCATGAACGATCTCGTCGCCGGTCACGTGCAGTCGGGCTTCACCACGCTCGCGACGGCGAGTTCGGTCCTCGATCGCGTTCGCGCGCTCGCGGTCGCAAGCGAGACGCGGCTCGCGACGCCGGCGAGTATTCCGACGTTCAGGGAAAACGGCATCGATCTCGTCGTCGAGCATTGGTGGGGCGTGCTCGCTCCCGCCGACATGCAGCCGGAGATCGCTGCACGCCTGACGGGGGACCTCAAAGCCATTCTCGACTCGCAGGAGTTCGCGATGCGCCTCGCGCCGCTTGGCGTCACGGCGTCTCACGCCTCACCGGCGCAATTCCGAGCCCTGATCGAGAGCGACACGGCGCGCTGGGCTGAAATCGTCAAGTCGGTCGGGGTCAGCGTCCCGTGAGCGACGCCGCATCGATGGGGCATCTGCTGTCGCCACCGGTAAGTCCGAGCGACCCGCTGATGTGGGCGGACTTTCAGGCGCTGTGCGATCTGGGCGGCCGCGTCGCCGGTTCGGCGAGCGAAGCGGCGGCGCTGGCCTTCGCCCGGGAGCGGCTCGCGGCCGTGCCGGGTGCGAAGGTTCGCGACGATCCCGTGGACTATCCGGGTTGGCGGTGCCGCACAGCGCAACTGACCGGTGCGACGACGGGCAGTGCGTTCCAATGCGCGCCGCTTCTGGGCACGGTATCAACGGCGGGCATCGTGGCGGAAGTGCTCGACCTCGGCTTGGGCCGGCGTGAGGATTTCGAGCGGGGCGCGGACCGCATCCGCGGCCGCATCGTCATGGTTCGCCACGAATATCCGTTCGCGAGCGGGCACGTGCACCGCCGCGTCAAGCTCTCGTTGGCGCAGCAGATGGGCGCGGTCAGATTTCTGATCGCGCATCCGGAAGGCGGCGTCGGCGCCGTATCCGGGTCGAGTGGACGCAACGGCGGCGCCGGCATCCCGGCGCTCGGCATCGGCGTCGAAGCGGCGGAGGCGTTCCGCGGTTTGCCGGACGGCACGCTCCCAGTCGCCCGCATGGTCATCGACGGCGATGATCATCCCGCGCGCACGCGTATACTCCTTGCCGATCTGCCGGGCCAAGGCCCGGATTGGGTCGTGGTCAGCGCGCATATCGACGGCCACCCGCATGGCGAAAGCGCCATGGATAACGCCACCGGCGTGGCGGTCGCGCTCGGGCTTGCACGCCTGCTCGCGCCGCACGTATCCGAATGTCCGCGCGGCTTGCGAATATGCCTGTTCAGCGCGGAGGAATGGGGCCTCATCGGATCGCGTATCTGGCTCGAACAAATGGACGAGGCGGCGCGGCGGTCGATGGTCATCAACCTCAATCTCGACGCCGTCGGCGGCGCCTACGCCTTGACGGCGCTCACGTCGGGCTTCGAACGTCTCGATGCCTGGGTCAAGGCGACCGCCGCGCGCGCCGATCTGCCGATCGCGACGCACTTGCCGCTCATGGCCAATTCCGATCACGCCAATTTTGCGGCGCACGGCATTCCCGCCGTTCGGCTGGTCGCCGGATTCGACGCACCTGACAGCAATCTCCGGCTCGTGCTGACGGCCGCTGACACCCGCGACAAGGTGCACCCGGAGGAACTCGATCAGGCGCTGCGGCTCACGACGACGCTGACGTGGCAGGCGTTGACCGCCGCCGATGCGACGCTGTCGAGCCTAGCGGCGGGGCGCAGTTAGATCGCTGGCTCAGAGCTTGGCCCGCAACTTACGCTGCGCTTTTCTGGTTGGCCGGCCGCGTCTCTTTCTTGTTGGCGGCGTCGCGCGCCAACCGCAGCGCCCGCAGGCGCGCAGTCTTTTCGCGCATCATACGCAGCCCGGCCTGATACTCGGTCATTGCTTGCTGGGCCTCGCGTAATTGCTGTTCCTTCTTGAACAGCGTTTCGGCGCGGCGGCGCGCCTCGTCAGTATTCACGCTCAATATTGGAACTCCCTCTAAAGCCCTAGAGGATCATGGCCGCTCGATTTGCCCGCCTGGTATTGCCGCCGATCAAAGCGACATCGTGGCCAGCTAACGTCTCTGTGGCGGGAAAATTCGGACATGAATCGTCTAAGTAGACGATTTGTATGTAGTTACAGTTGAACAAATAACAAGGCGTCTCGATGGATCGCGATTCCGCTTCGCCTCGCGATCGGACTCAAGCTTATTCTTCGCTGGGGCTTTGACCCTCGGTTTTCTTCGCTTCCTGTGGTTCTGCCGCGGGTGTGGCACGTGGTTCCGCCGCGGGTGTGGTGCGTGGGTCCACTGCAGGTGTGCCGCGCTGTTCCGCGGCGAGAGAAGCGCGGCCTCGCGACTGGTTCTTGGGTGCCGCGTACTGCGTGGCGTCACGCCGCGGCGGCGCGTTCGCCCAATCGGGTTCAAGCCTGCTGCTGCCCGAACAACCGGCGAGCAGCGCACTCAAAATCCATACGACAAGAATGCGCAGCATGACGGCGGTTCCCCCGAGGATGCCGCTCTACCGCTGCTCAAGCGCGAGCGGTCGCATGAAATCGAGCAAAGCCAAGTCACTCAGGCGCGCCACCTCATGCTCTCCGCGATCCATGTGTCGAAGGATGAGCAACGCCAGCCTCCTCCTCGCCCCCTCATACTCTTTCAGATCAGGAGGGAACGCGTGGCACACAGTATCGAATGCGGCGCCCATTATTTTCAGGGCTTCGGGATCCAAGCGAGGCTTGCGGGCGGGACGAAAAAAGCGCCGCTCTCGTTCCCCTACATTTCAGGACGTTTGTGAAGATTGTAAGTCCGGCCGCGCGAGAATCCCAACCCCGGAACCGAGTTCCCGAGATGGAACCGCCGAGTTGACTGCCTCACACAAGCCACACATACCACCGCTCATGACTACTATCGTCCTCATCGCCGCCGCGTTCCTCGGCGGAGCCCTGAACTCGCTCGCCGGCGGTGGAACGTTGGTGACATTTCCGGCGCTCCTGTTTGCCGGCCTCAATCCCATCGATGCGAATGCATCGAGCGTGGTCGCACTGTTTTCTGGAACGTTTGCGGGCGCATGGGCGTATCGCCGCAATATCCTCGCGGTCGCCGAATTCAGCGTCCTAGGCTTGTTCGTTTTGAGCCTCGTCGGCGGGCTGATCGGGGCACTTCTGCTGTTGTGGACCCCGACCGCTATCTTCGCGAGTCTCGTACCATGGCTGATTCTGTTCGCAACGATCGTATTTGCCGTCGGCAATTTCGCTCCGGCCGATGCGATCCGACGTATCCAGCTTGGCCCGCGCAGCGCCTTGGCATCGCTGTTCATCATCGCGATCTATGGCGGCTACTTCGGCGGGGGCATCGGTTTTTTGATGCTGGCTGCTTTTACCCTATTCGGCATGCGGGACATCAACGCGATGAACGGCCTCAAGATGGCGCTGGTGGGTATCATGACGATCACCGCGATCGTCACGTTCGTTGTGGCAAACGTGGTGCGCTGGCCGGAGGCCCTACCGATGCTCGCAGGCTCGGCGGTCGGCTCCTACATGGCCGCGCACTGGGCGCAGCGACTCGATCAACGGTTGATCAAGGGCTTCGTTGTCGTACTCGGAGCCGCCCTGACCGTTTATTTTTCCTGGCGTGGTGTCTAAGCGAGGTGCGTCGTCACGTGTGGCCGTGTGTTGGCAAATCCCGCGGCAGATATTGTGGGTGCCAAGTCCATCCGTCCGCCCACATGTGCGAGCGGGATCCCCCGTCCCGGACATGCCGAGTCAAAGGACGAGGCCGTTGCTCTTGATGCATGGACAGCCCCCTCACGCCGCCGCCGTGACGGAAAATCTCTTGGCGAGCGCGGTCGTGCGCAGCACCGCGGCCAATGCGGCGATTTCGTCGTTGCTGAGCGAGGCATAGGGCGGATACGGATCGCCGACGGGCACGCCGATCAAGTTCATCGCCGCCTTCATGACGGGGGCGAGCCCGCGGTGCATCCATTTCGACGGGAACAGCGCGAACTGCTGCTGCAATGCGGCGGCGCGTTCATGGTCCTTGGCCACGAAGGCATCGATGATATGCCGCGCGATCTCGCACGCCGGCGGCGGCATGGTCGCACCGGAGCCGCCCAGCTCGAGCGTGGCGAGCAGCATTTGCATGGTCGTGCAATAGCGGGCATGGCCGGCGCGGTCGATCTCGACGATCAGGCGTGACACGCGCGCGAGATCCCGGGAGCTCTCCTTGATGAGCTCAACGCTCGGCAATTTCGCCAGCGCGATCGTGTCCGCAATGGAGACGTCAGCGCCCGGCCCGGGATTGAGATAGAGCGTGATCGGAAGCTTGCTTTCGCGCCCAATCGCCTCGAAATACGCGATCAGGTCGGCGGGCGCGGGCGGACCGGCAAATGGACGCAGCGGCGCCAGCAATTGCACCGCCGCTGCGCCCAGACTTTCCGCAAAGTGCGCCAGCTCGATCGCGGTC
>VAZL01000946.1:0-1424 GCA_005883445.1 Alphaproteobacteria bacterium
TGAACTTGCTGCTCTCGAGCTACATCACCGGCGACAGCCGGATCATGTTCCGCCGCGACATCCGGGAACGCGTACGCACCATCGCCCCATTCCTGCGCCTCGACCACGACCCCTATCTGGTGATCAGCGACGGGCGGCTGTTCTGGATGCAAGACACTTATACGACCAGCGACTATTTTCCCTATGCACAGCCCGCGCAAGGCCTCGACCTCAACTACATCCGCAATTCGGTGAAGGTGGTTGTCGATGCCTATAACGGGACCGTCGACTTTTACCTGATGGATTCCGTGGACCCGATCGCCGCGACCTACCAGCGGATCTTTCCGGGCCTGTTCAAGCCGTTCGCAGCCATGCCGGCGGGCTTGCAGAAGCACATTCGCTATCCGGAGGACCTCTTCCTGATTCAGGCGCGGCTCTACCAAGCCTACCACATGGAGGCGGCCGACGTTTTCTACAACCGCGAGGATCTCTGGCAATTCCCGCGTCAGCCGGGCGGCGGCGGCGCCACCATGATGGTGCCTTACTACATCATCATGCGGCTGCCCGGGGAGTCGCAGGCCGAGTTCTTTCTCATGCTCCCCATGGCGCCAAGCCGCCGCGACAACATGATCGCGTGGCTCGCCGCGCGCTGCGATCCGCCCGACTATGGCAAGCTGATTGTCTATGAGTTTCCCAAGGAGAAGCTCGTCTACGGGCCGTTCCAGATCGAGGCGCTGATCAATCAGAACACCTACATCTCCCAGCAACTCTCGCTGTGGAACCAGATGGGCTCGCGGGTGATCCGCGGCAACTTGCTTGTGATCCCGATCGAGAACTCGATTCTTTATGTATCGCCGCTCTATTTACGGGCGGAGCAGGGACAATTGCCGGAGCTCCAGCGCGTGATCGCAGCCTATGGCGACCATGTGGTGATGAAGGAGACGCTCGCCGAGGCATTGTCGGCGCTCTTCGAAGCTGGTACCGCGCCGGCGGCTCCGAGTGCCACAACGGGAACGCCGCTCGCAGGTCCCGCAGCAGATCGAGCGCGCGAGGCACTCCACCATTACAATCAAGCAATCGAGCGCTTGAAATCTGGAGACTGGACTGGCTTCGGCACGGAGCTCGACGCGATGCGCAGGCTTTTGGAGGATATGAGCCAGCAATCGGGCGGTCGCTAGATGCCTGTGCCTTCTCAAAACTCCATCCGCAGCAGAAATCTTGGTCGTTAGCGACCCCAACGTGGACCGAAAACAAGATCGAAACTTGAATTCCCTATTCGGAGAGAAAATTCCCTGTTCTTTGGTGAAAATTCCTTGGCGTGCGATCCAGTCCGCGGTCGGATGAGAAGTGACGTTGATCCAGACGAGGTCTCGTGGTTATTCAAAATCCAAGCGTTGCGCGAAATTCCACGGCGAGCACGAGCATCGCAAAGAATCCCCCCAGAC
>VAZL01000946.1:1528-2660 GCA_005883445.1 Alphaproteobacteria bacterium
GCGCCGAGATTGAAGACAATGGGAATGGTCGATGTCGCCGCCTTCGCAGCCACTGTCGCAGGGGCACCGCCGATCGGAATGATCACTGCCACGTGGCGGCTGACCAAGTCGGCCGCCAATGCCGGTAGCCGATCATATTGACTGTCGGCCCAGCGGTATTCCATCGCCACATTCTGGTGCTCGACATAACCGACTTCCTTCAGGCCTTGATGAACCGCAGCAACATAGCGCGCGTAAGCTGATCTGAAATGGGAATCAATGAGATGACGAAGTGCGATCTCTTCATCCATAAAAGAAAAACATCGTTGGGAACCAGATGTTCCACGCTACCGGGCAGCTTGAGATGCTGGTGCTATGAGCGCATCATGTGGCGCGCCGCCGCGCCGGACATGGGAAAATAGGACGTGCAAGGGTTCGCAGCGCAGCGCGCGGCCAGCACAACGCCAACCGACAGTGAAAGTGGTGATGCCGAGTCGATTGGATCCGCCGGACATGCCCAGGCTCGACGTGCTCGACGAGGAGTTCGGAGAGGACGCCGCCGCGATTCTGCAAGCGCGCCGCCGCCGGATAGGCACACGGCTTTTAATGCTGGCCATTGTGGCGCTGGGCCTGGGCGCCATCGGTGCGCTCGCCTTTGCTTGGTCGAACGCGGATGGGCCGCTGCGGTTCGAGCTGCAATCGGCGGCTACCGCGCCGAAAAGCGCGCGGCCCGCGGCAGCGCAGGAGGAGATCGAGCGGCTACGGGGCGAGCTCGACGCGCTGAAGAACGACGTCAAGGAGCTCGCGGAAGCACAACATCAGGCGGCGCATACTATCGCGGCGATGAAGGCGGCCGAGGAGGACTTGCGACGCGATGTTCCGCCTCCGTATTGGTACTCGAACCCGGCGACGTTGGACTTGGCCATCGCAAACCAACCGCAATGGGCCAGCGTCGCGCTGCCGCCCCGCCGCCCGGCGACCGCGCGCTCCGAATCGCGCGGTCTGCGCAAGCGCGAGGGCGCTGCGCCAGCATCGCCGGCGGCATCTCCGCGGTAACCACCCGCGCCCGACGTTGCCATTTTCGTGCCATGGCGGCGTGGTCGTAAGCAGGCGACCAGAGAGGCCGATGACCGCGGAAAACTTTGATCTCTAA
>VAZL01000947.1 GCA_005883445.1 Alphaproteobacteria bacterium
TGCTGGGAGGCGGGGCGCGCAGCCGGTCAATGACAGCGTCGCGAAAATGCTCGCTGCCGAGCCGCGCGGGGAAGCGATGCTCGCGCGGTTGAAAGTTTTCCGCAACGACGTGATGCTCTCGAAGCTTCGGCTCCTCGCGATGATTCGCGACCTCAAGGAGAGAGGCGCGCGCATCTGCGGCATCAGCGCGCCCTCGCGCGCGTCCACCCTCGTCAACTATCTCGGTCTCGACGAGGCGATCATCGACTACGTCTGCGAGATCGCGGGCTCGCTCAAGATCGGCAAGTGCATGCCGGGGACGTCCATTCCGGTGATCGAGGAAAGTCGGTTGTTCTCCGACCAACCCGAGTGCGCGATCATCTTTTCCTGGCACATCGCCGACGAGCTCGCGCCCAAGCTGCGCGCGCAGGGCTATCGCGGCAAGCTCCTGACGCCATTGCCGGTTCCGCGCGAGCTTTGATGATGGCGCTAACGGCGCGGGACCTTTGTATTATGCCGAAGGCTGAGCTATCACTCGCCACGCGCGCGCAACAGCTGCGGGCGCCAGCGTTTGGAGCCTTTGCGTGAATGTTGCCGGCACCAAGCCCACCGCGGCAATGCCTGCGCGCCTCGATGCCGCCGATCTGACCATCGTCGGCGGCGCCGGTCACGTCGGCATTCCACTCGTACTGGCTTTCGCCGAGGCGGGCTATCGCGTCAACGTCCACGACGTCAATCGCGAAGCCCTCGAGACGTTGCGCTCCGGCCGTCTGCCGTTCATCGAACACGGCGGCGAGGAGCTGCTGCTGAGAGCGCTCAAGCGCAACCGGCTCGTTTTCACATCTTCGCCAGCGGATATCGTCCCAACGGGCCCCGTCATCGTCACCATCGGCACACCGATCGACGAGTTTCTCAATCCGGTGCGCGAGGTGGTGCAAGAGTGCATCGATGGGCTGCTGCCGTATCTCGCCGACGGCCAGCTCCTGGTGCTGCGCTCGACGGTATTTCCCGGCACGACCGATTGGCTCGATGGCTATCTCCGGCGCAAGAACCGCGACCTCAAGGTCGCCTTCTGCCCGGAGCGCATGGTGCAAGGGCACGGCATAAGCGAGCTGAAGGAAACACCGCAAACTCATCGTCGTGAAGCCGCGCGAGGCGGAGTTCGCGAAGCTCTTCAGCAACGCCTACCGCTACATCGAGTTCGCGACCTCGAACCAGTTCTACCTGATCGCGAAGTCGGCGGGTCTCGATTACCGCCGGATCTACGACGCGATGCGGCGAAACTATCCGCGCGCCCGCGGCATTCCGACCCCGGGCCTCACGGCGGGCCCGTGCCTGATGAAGGACACGATGCAGCTCGCCGCCTTCGCCCAGAACCAGTTCAGCCTCGGCAACGCCGCCATGCTGGTCAACGAGGGCCTTGTGCTGCACATCTGCGATGACCTTTGCCGGCGTTATGATCTCTCGCGGATGACGGTCGGGCTGCTCGGCATGGCGTTCAAGGCCGACATTGACGACACCCGCGCCTCGCTGAGCTACAAGTTCAAGAAAGCGCTTGCGAGTCTCGCCGAGGCGGTGCTCACCACCGATCCGTTCGTGACCAGCGACCCCGAATTGCTTGCCCTCGACGAGGTGATCGAACGCAGCGACCTCCTCATTCTGTGCGCGTCGCATTCGGCCTATCGTGACCTCGATTTCGCCGGCAAGCCGGTGGTCGACGTGTGGGGATTCCTCACCAAGGCGAACGTGATCGCGTAGCGCCGCGAAACACGGTGTTCAGGCGCTAATACGCCCTCTTGTCGATCTGGCCGTTCGAGCGCACGAACCAATGCTCGCTCGCAAACGGTTTGCCCGCGAGGCGATCGGCCAACCAGTCCGCGACCAGGATCGGCGGGAACGGTCCGAGATTGGCGGATGGGACGTTGCCGACCGAATGGCGTGATTCCTGGTACACCACCATCTGCTTCGGCCCTTTGACCGTGTTGATCAGCCGCTCGGAATGCTCGACCGGGCTGAGCTCCTCGCACTCGCCGGCGACGACGAGATAGGGCACGCGGATTTTCTCCGCGTGGCCTTCCCAGGTGATGGTCTTGCGAAACTTGTCGAACTCCTCCTCGTCGGTGATGCCCGACATGTACATGAATCGCTTCTTGAAGGTGGGCGACGCCTCCTGAAAGATGGTGTGGCAACCGGGCTCGTGGCACACCGACATGGCGGCGAAGGCGCGGATGCGCGGCTCGTGGGCGGTGAGAATGGTGCCGAAGAACGTGCCGAAGCTCGTGCCGGAGCAGCCGATGCGCTCGGCATCGATCTCGCTACGGCTGCCTAGCCAGTCGAGCAGCTGCCTGCCGGCCGCCATCCAGTTCTCCACGGAGAAGTACACCCCGATCAGGGGCG
>VAZL01000358.1 GCA_005883445.1 Alphaproteobacteria bacterium
CGCGGTGGTCGCGCGCGGCGAGGCGGAAATCGGCTTTCAACAGGTGAGCGAGCTGATACACGTATCCGGAATTACCTTCGTCGGCACGCTTCCGGCCGAGGTCCAACCGGTGACTTTTTTCGCGGCGGCGCTGGCCAATACGGTGCAGCAGCCGCGAGCGGCGAGTGCTCTGATCCGCTTCCTCGCATCGCCGGAGGCAGCGCCGGCGATCGCAAAGGCGGGGCTGAAGCCACTCTCAGAACCATAGCTCGCACCATCGGCTCGATTGATCACCATCCGCTGCGGGAGAACAGCGCCCATCGAAATCAAGTGACGCCAGTGTCAGCCTCGGACACAGCGACGGATGGGCATACTGGTGCTCCACACTGGCTTTCGGGGTAAAGGGACATCAGCAGATACGACCTAGGCATGGGAACGATTGAGCGCGATTCAGGAATGAACAAACTTCGAAAGACGGCCAAGGAGCTCGAGGGCATGCTGCGATCCGCGCTCCAAGAGAAGCACGGTGCGATCATCGATGACCTCAATATCCGTGTCTTTCGAACAAAGGCCGACCTGTCCGATTGGAATGCAGAGATCGTTGGAGGAGAGCGCGTCGTCGAAGACGACGTCAAGGACACTTTTGAAAGAGCCAATCTCGAACTGCAGCGGCAATTTGGATTGGCCGAGTGAGAGACAGAGGCCCCCTAAAGGTGAGGCATCCCATGGCTACGGTTAGGCTCACCCAGTCGAGCCCTAGCACTCCGCGATAGGTACGATCGGCTTGAGCTTGCGCCCGCGGTTAGGGGAATGTTTCTCATGAGGCGGCGGGTCTTCTGCAACACGCGGCAAAAAAGCGCATTTTTGTGATCGCTATCACATCGCGACGACAACAGCAGCGCTAGGCTCGTAGTTGTCAACCGGTACCGCATATGCGGTGCTGACCTTCGCTGGTTCTTGTGAATTCAGCCCCGCCAACGCGGGGCTTGTTTGCTTGCTCACGTCAGCGATTGGCAGCGTGCCGGAAGACATGGGGCACCATCCAACCAATGGTTGGCGGATGAGTTTGGGGGGATCGAATGAAACGGCGCGAATTCATCACGCTTCTCGGCGGCGCGGCCGCCGCCTGGCCGCTCGCGGCGCGCGCGCAGCAGGCGCTGCCGACCATCGGGTGCTCAAGCCCGACGACGGCTTTGGTTGAGAGCCAGGGGGTCGCCGCTTTCGTGCAGCGGCTGCATGCAGTCGGCTGGATCGAGGGGCGCGCCGCCGCGATCAAGGTTCGATGGGCGGAGGGACGCCGCGCCGAGATCGTTGCCAAGTTCGTCCGGCAGAAAGTCGATGTCATTGTTTGCCGGGGAACCGCAAGTGTTCTCGCAAAGCGGGCGACATCGGTCATCCCGATTGTCTTCGCGGGGGGAGACCCGGTCGGCACTGGCCTGATCGTGAGTCTGGCGCGACCGGACGGCAATGTCCCGGGCCTATCGCTTCGGCACGGCGATCTTGCCGGCAAACGACCCGAACTCTTGCGCGACGTTGTCCCTGCTCTTCGCCGGTTAGCGATTTTGGGGAATGCCGGCAATCCTGTCACCTTGCGGGACATGCGTGAGGTTGAGGTAGCGGCCGGCGCGCCCGGCCTTACGGTGGCCACAGCGAAAATCTGGCGTGTGGAGGATCTTGCTGCCGGTTTCGAGGCGCTTAAGGCGCGCGCGGATATGTTCCGCGCCTAAGCATGGACCAACCGAATTCACATCAATATCTTAGTGCGTGGTCGGTTGTGGCGCACCACGTCGCTTCGCAGCGGTGCCGAGGTTTGCAAGGCGATTGGAGGCGCAGCCGGCGCAGGCCGAGCATCGCGATTCTAATGGTCGTGATGGGATGACATTGCCGCTCGCCGCCCCGCACTCAGCGAACAAACATCAGGAATCCTGGCTGGTCGCCCACGACGGTGATGTGCCCCTTGCAGGGCGAGGTGTCTTCTAATCGAAACACGCTGCCGGGAGGAAGCCGCCTCGTCCCACCGTCGGTCGTGGTGATGGAAAAGATCCCTTGCAGGACGATGCCGAATTGCGTTGCGGGCGTAGGATGGTTGAGGCGGTTTTCCAGGTCCCGAGCGCCCCAGCCCGCGTCAAATCCTCCGAAGAACGCGCGCGAAGCCGCAAAGTCGCTACCGATGTGGATTGGAGGCGCCGGCGGCGCGAAGTCCGTCTTGCGCAGATCGACCGTCACATCCTGAAAGTGCGTATTTCCGTCGGGTGCGCAATAGAGCCGTGCATAGGTGAAATGCGAAGGATCGCGGCTCTCCTCGCCTCTCGATGCGGTAGACCCCGACAAAACAATGAGGCCGAAAACAACGGGCAACGTTTTAGTCTTCCAGCTCATCGGTGACTCCTTTCATGATGGGTCTTGGCTGGGCGGCTATGTCGAACCCATCGAGCTTGCTGGGTATGGATCCGACCCCTGCTAGTCATCCACGATCCATAAGCCGGCGCAACTCTTCAGAATTGTGATGGCCAATGCTCGATCGCATGAATTTTTTGCGCGCGTGGTCAATTGATGGGCGGCGCATTCGGCGACGAGCCACAACTCGCCACGTGCGCTTCAATCGATAGCTAAAGACTATGCAGCAGGACGGCACCGCAGAATTTTACCGCAGCGCCTGTTTCGCGCGGATTATGCCGTCATGGAGACGCGGCGTTGCGCGAATTTTCGCTCACGATCGAGGCACTGCGCCGCAAGTTACGCCAGCCTGCCTCATCCGCCGTCATGATTTCGGTCATGCGCAGCGCGCGTGGAAAAAATTCATGGGATTGCGCGAGCCGTTCACAATTCTGAGAAACGTGTGCGCTACAACCTGCCCATCGCGCCGTCAGTGGATTTAGTGCGATTTCCGAGTTGGCGCATAGCTTGCATCAAACCGAACACGGCTTGTTCCGCGTACCATCAAAAAAGAAGAAGCGCGACTCGAGACTTCTGTGAAGCGCCGCACCTTCGGGAGATCGGTCAGGGGGGATAATCGTCCTTGCACCGATGGAGTCTCCCATGATGCACAGGTTGCGGCGCGCGCTGACGGCGGAAGACCGCCGCGTGGCGCGAAATTGGGCCTGGGGTGTGCTGGTCGTCTATAGCGCCTGTGCGCTGACCATATTTGCACTTGCGAGCCTGAGCCAGCACTCGGCCAACGGACCCAAAGAACCGCCTGCAACCGCGGTGACGGCGACGGCCGACAGAAACCAACGCACCCGTTAAGTCGCACGAAGCCCAGGCGCCGGGGCCAAGAGCTTCGGGGCCGAGCACGCTGCTTTTTTCATCTGCGCTGCAGCGGCAAAGGATAGCCCAATGTCCTGGATCGACTTCGTGGGATATCTGGCAGCGCTTATGGTCCTGGCGACCTTTTGCATGGATACCATCGTGCCGTTGCGGGGGCTTGCGATCGCAAGCAATGTCCTATTCATCCTCTACGGCATCGCAGGACAGCTTTATCCCGTGCTTCTTCTTCACGCCGTGCTGCTTCCGGTCAACATCGTAAAGATCGTTCGGCTGCGGCCGCAAGTGCCACGCGTCGACGGCAAGCGGACAAGCGCGGGCCGGCAGCGCCACGGCGCGCGATAGCACGGCTCGCAACGCGCGCATGTTTGGCCGATTGGAGCCGACAATTTCATCGGTTCTTTACGCAATTTTTCGCTGACCTAACCACGAACGGATGTAGCGTTAGCGGTGGAGCGACCGACTGTGCATCAGGAGGTCGAGATGTAGCGGACCGTTGATCTGTGGACACGCGCCGCGCGCTCCCAATCCGATCTGCGGACCACGGCTCCACGCTCAGTCGGGGACGAGAAGGCCTCGGATGTGGAGGCTCATCGGCGCGTATTTCGACAGCCCGGTTCGTCAAGCAACGCGGTTCTCAACGCCGCGATCACATTGGACGCTAAGTTGATCTGAGGCGCCAGTTGGCTCCCACGATGCAACACATCCAGATAAGGAGGACCGCAATGCCTCGACCGCACCAACCAGGCCAAGCCGTTTTCAGATCGATCCTGCCGGAAGACATCGACTGGAAGCCGTTCCCAGCGTTCCCGCCGTCGGCCCGACTGGCCGTGCTTGTTGGAGAGCCCACTCAAGCGGGACCTTACGTGATCAGGGTCAAAGTGCCCTCAGGCGTGAAGCTCATGCCGCACAAACACCCTGAGGACCGAATCTACACCGTCATGTCGGGCGTCTTCTACATCGGCCTGGGGGATGAGTTCGACGGCGACAAGGTCAAAGCGTATCCACCCGGCAGCGTCATTGTTCTGCCCGGCAATACGTCCCACTTCCATTGGGCAAAATCCGGTGAGTACGTCACCCAGGTAACGGCCATCGGTCCGTTGGGCCTCGAATACTTGGATCCTCACGACGATCCGCGTGAGCAAAATCGCCAATAGCCCTTTCCGCCATCCGGCCCGGGTGCAGACCGATGGCGGGAGAGATTCTTGGAATCGTTGACTTGAATCGTTGACTTGGCGCGGAGCGTGGATCCGGCGAATGAGGGCACGCACGCTCGCCTACGGCGAACTAAACTTTGGCAGAGGACGCTGAATTCAGAAGGTAGATGAAGCCCCGCCGGAGCGGGGCTGGTGGCGCATCGGCTATTTTGCGGGCGCAACCTCTTTGGGCGGCGCTGCTTCGACCTCGATCTTCTCGCCTTGTTCATTGGCTTGGTTCAGGAGCCCATCGATGACCCCCGCACGTTTTTCTTGCTTGATCCGAGCGTCCTGCGCCTTCTTCTGCTCAGCGAAGAATTTGTAATCGACTTCCCAACACATTGGGTCCTCCATCGGTAATGGAACCAACGGCACAACAAATATAATAGCATATGGTTCCGAGTCGTTACCAGCGCAGGAGTGCACCCGTCTCTGCGATCCAAGCCATTTCTCAGGCGCCGGAAATCGGCTAGATTTTGCCAGCGGCCCTTGCAGCGGGACATGGCGAACCGTCGCGGCGGCGCGGCGAACGTGCCATCGGCGGGTTTCATCCTCGCGGCAAGCCTTTCTCCTGCGGGCCTTCCAACATCCATGCCACGCATTGGCATGCGCGGTGATGCACTCACGTCGAGGGAGCTATGCGATGACTCGACATGTCTTTGTTCAGCTTGCTGCGATGATGGTTTCAGCCACAGCGATTGGCGCTTCTGCGGCCTACGCTCAGTCGAGCACGGGGCAGATCACGGTTCTTTACGACGCCTTCGGCAAGACCTCGACGATGAAGAAAGACTGGGGGTTTTCCGCGCTGATCGAATATGGCGGCAAGCGCATCTTGTTCGATACCGGCAACAATGCGGAGATCTTCCTGAAGCAGTTGGATTTCGCAGTCGTCTCCCATCGCCACGGCGACCACACGAGCGGGTTAAATCATCTTTTGAAGATCAACCCCGGCGTGAAGATCTATGCGCCGCAAGAAAACTTCGGTGTGTTCGGCGCGACCTTGCCGGGCACTTTCTATAGGCGCAACGAGTCGCTTCCTTCGGACATGCGTTATTTCGACGGGAGCCCACCCGAGACGCTGCGTTTCGGCAGCCCGTGGCCTGAAGGCAACTTTACGTGGATAACCAAGACGACCGAAGTGGCGCCCGGATTCCATCTGATCCTGCTGAATGGGACCTGGGGCGTCGACCTCGAGGTGAAGGAAATCTCGTTGGCGGTCGACACGCCCGACGGGATTGTTCTCATTGTCGGGTGCAGTCATTCAACAATCGAAAAAATCGTCGAGGCGGCCCAGAGTACGCTCAACAAGCCGATACATCTGGTCTTGGGCGGCACTCATCTCTTGCCGGCGAAAGACGACCAGATCAGCAGCATAGCTCTCTCGCTGCGCGACAATTGGAGTGTGCGGTATCTCGCTCCCGTTCACTGCACCGGCGAGCCCGCCTTCGCCATCCTGAAAGAGACTTTCGGCGACAGCTACATTTACGCCGGCCTCGGCACAACGGTTTTATTGGGGCCGAAGGTCACCGTGAAAGCGGAAGCGGGACAGCCGAACAAAAAGGCCATGGACGAAGAAGACTTGCGCGGCTATCGCGAAGCGATGACGCGCGGTCCCTTGCGCGCTTTCCTTGGGAGAGACAATCGTCTGGCACGAGCGCAGCAATGACCGCTCGCTCGCCGCGAGCCCGAACAACACCGACGCTGCACGTCCGCGCGCTGCCGGTGACGATTTTACGCGACGAAGCCCTCGCCGCATTCCCGGCGAGGGCCGTCGCAGCATCTAACTAAAGCACCAGTCGCATCGGCTCCGCCACGTAGCGGAAGCCGTCGCCCTGCTTGGCGAAATGCCCTATGCCGGGCCACGGCAGATGGTAGACCAGCGCCGGCATGCGCTGGGCTGCAAGCATATCCATGACCTTGACGCGCGTCTCGATGCCCTGCTTGGGATCGGTGTCGAACCCGACCTCCATGCGCGGTCTCTCCACCAGGATGACATGGTGCATGAGGTCGCCGACGACGAACAGCGACTTGCCGCCCGAGTTTACCACGAAGCTGGTATGTCCGACCGTGTGCCCCGGGGTATGCATTGCTTGCACGCCGGGGAGAACCTCCTGGCCGTCCTTGTAGAACACGATGCGGTCCCGGTTCGGGATGAGGTTCTTGCGCGCGGCGAGCGCGGAGCCTTCGGCGGGAGTGCCGAGCCGCTTGTCGTCGGTCCAGAATTCCAGGTCCGCCTGGGAAATATAGATCTGCGCGTTGGGAAAATTGCGGCTGCCGTCCGCCGCCATGATCCCGCCGATATGGTCGATGTGCGCGTGGGTGGGAATGACCGCGTCGACGTCGGCGGGCTCGATGCCGGACTGCTTGAGGTTGGCGACCAGCCGCCCCATGTCGTCGTTGCGCTTGACCGAGCTCATACCGGTCTCGAACAAGGCGAGCTTGTCGCCGGTATTGATCACGAGGACGTTCTGGTCCAGCACGACGTTGTTGGTCGGCAGGAACTGATCGCTCATCATCTTGCTAAGTTCCTCCGCGGTGGGACCGCGGAAGGTGTTTTTCGGATCGCCGATCGACAGCGGCCCGTCCGACACCACGGTCGCCTCGATGGTTCCGAGCTTGAAGCGATAGAATGCCGGTGCCGGCGCGTTCAGCACCGGCGCCTTGGCCTGGGTCGCCGCGACAGCGAATTGTCGATCACGATCCGCCTCCCTATTCGTTTCCTTGGGGGCGGACGGTCGTCCGCCCGCGACGAGCCTACTCCAACGGGAGGCCGAGTTCACGATCGTTCCGAACGGAAATGATGCCGTGAACGCGGGGTCGCGGTTTCGGCAGGTGACACGCAATGGTGTGCTTTGTTCTGAGCCCCAAATCGACCATTTCGTGATGGCCATCACATCGGCCGAAGCCGAAATCTGGCATGCTAATTGTCCCGGCTGCGGAAATAGCCGCCAATGCAGCGTGCGCCACCCGCCTCTGAGTCATACAAAAAGAGACAAAGGGCCCATGCCTAGGACGATCTTGATATGCGGCAGTCCTGCGGATGGCTTCCAAATTGTCGGCTTGTTCGCCGATAGCCATGATGCCCAATCCTACGCCGAAGACTATAGCCTCAGAGACTGGTGGATTGCCGAGCTGACATCCCCGGAAGCGTTCGCAGAAAGCCAGCGGCGACGCTTCCGCGCACTGCGCGGCCCCCGAAAAATTCGGAAGGTCGGTGTCTGACGCATATCGGCGCAGCTCGCGGTCTGCGCTTGCGCGGGCAAAGCGCACCGGGCCCAAGCCGTATACCCGCCGATCGCCCGAGGCGGACATCGGCCGGTCGCGCATCATTGATCATGTTTTCGACGCAAGCGTGAGGCCCGACACGTGGTAACGGTCGGGGCTCGGGATGAGGATAACGACTTTCAGGGAGAGAAGGCCAGAATAGGTTGTCTATCGCGTCGCGGCCGATGCGACACGGGAGGCTCCCTGATTAGGTCCCAGCACCACCACGAGCGCGCCCGACTTCACCCGGCTGTAGAGATCGATCAC
>VAZL01000945.1 GCA_005883445.1 Alphaproteobacteria bacterium
CGATCTCGATGCGACGGACGATCCGCTGCATGGCAACCAGGAAGGCCGGTTCTTCCACGGCTACTACGACTGCCACTGCTACCTGCCGCTCTACATCTTCTGCGGCCGTCATCTGCTGGCGGCCAAGCTGCGGCGGTCCAACATCGATGCCTCGGCCGGTGCGGTCGAGGAGATCGCCCGGATCGTGGCCCGGATCCGACGCCGCTGGCCGAAGACGCGCATTCTGCTCCGTGGTGATTCCGGCTTCGCTCGCGAGGCGCTGATGGCATGGTGCGAGGCGAACCGCGTGGACTTTCTGTTTGGCCTGGCACGCAATGAGCGGCTGGAGCAGGCGATCAAACCTGAACTCATGCTGGCGAGCCTGGACAGCATCCGGTCCGGCAGGCCGGCGCGGCGCTTCAAGGACTTCACATGGTCGACACTCGACAGCTGGAGCCGCAACCGCCGCGTCGTCGGCAAAGCGGAGGTCACCGGCGGCGAGGCCAATCCGCGCTTCGTCGTCACCTCGCTCAAGCCCAGCGAGATCGGCGGACAACGTGGAAAATCGCATCAAGGAGTGCCAGCTCGATCTGTTCGCCGACCGCACCTCGGCCGCCACGATGCGCGCCAATCAGCTCCGCCTGTGGTTCGCGTCCACGGCCTATGTCCTGCTCTGCGCGCTGCGTCGCATCGGCTTGGCGCACACCCAGTTTGCCGAGGCGACCTGCGGCACGATCCGCCTCAAGCTGCTGAAGATCGGTGCCCTGGTGCGGATCAGCGTGCGACGCATCAAGCTCGCCATGGCGTCCGCCTGCCCCTGGCAGGATGAGTTCGCTCTCGCTCATCTGCGGCTACGCAATGCTGCCGCCTGACACCAACCAGATAGCGCACAGGCAACAACCTACCCGAACCGCTGCCGATCCGCCGGCATTGCTCAAGCGTGGGCAAAGCGTTGCCCACATACCTGCCTTCGCGCTCTCGCACTTCGCCGATTACGCCGCCTCACTCGTCTCTCCGCGTCGTTCGCCAGTATGA
>VAZL01000955.1:0-1193 GCA_005883445.1 Alphaproteobacteria bacterium
ATTAGCGGACTTCGCAGCGTGCCGCTGCTTTCAGCAGTAGCGCGCGTCCGCTTAGCCCGGCTGAATGCCTGCCTCGAAGATCCGCAACTTGGAACTTGAGGCGCTCTTCCGCCCGTAATCGTCAGGCGACACGGCGTTAAGGCCGAACCTATTTCTGTAAGCTCCTGGCGCCAACCCTGTGGCCTTGCGAAAGACGCGCGCAAATGAAGCCACGTCCTTATACCGGAGCGATTGGGCGATCTCCTTTTGAGGCGTGTTTCCGAACTCCAGGAGCTCGCGCGCTCGTGCAATGCGAATAGCTCGACAATATTCGATCGGCGTCATGCCCGTTGCATTCGCGAACCGGCGGAGGAACGTGCGCCTTTCCAATCCAGCCGCTGCAGCCATGGAAGCGAGAGAGACATTTCGCCCATCCCTGATGTGCGCCCACTCCTGAGCCTTCAGCACAGCTGTATCTCCGTGCGCCTGTCTAGGAGCAAAGCCCGCAAAGTAGCCCGCCTCACTCGTGGCTGGCTCGGAAAGAATAAAGCCAGCCGTTTCCGCCCTGACGGCACTGCCAAGAATCCTGTCCACCAGAAGCAGGCCAATGTCGACCCACGCCATGAATCCGCCCGCCGTGATGATGTCGCCATGGTCAATAATCCGCCGCCTCGTATCGACATGGATTTCCGGAAACCGCTTCGCCAGCGCCTCCGCGCAAATGCGATGTGTCGAAACCGAACGCCCGGCAACCAGACCCGTTTCGGCGAGGATGAAGGCGCCTGAGCACACAGAAACTAGCTTGGCACCGCCAGCATGATGGCTACGCAGCCAGGACACTACGCCGGCGGGGACACTAGGATCCGGTAGGTCCACCATTGTTGGCGGTATAATCAGGATCCGAGGCTGTGGGCTCCCGCGCCGGTCGCTGTCATATACGCACGAAAGTTTGGCATCGCGGCTATGCGCTGGTTGCCAGTGCGTGACGCGAAGCGGGCATCGATCATCTCGCTGTTGATCGAGTGCAATGCTAGCGGCGATCCCAAACAAATCCGTAAGACCGTGAACAGGGGCCGCTTGCACACCGGGGTAAACCACAATCCCAATTTCATTAGTTGCCGGCATCGTCGTTTGTCCCTTCCAGCTAAAACTTTGACCTTTGCGGCCATTGTAAAGTGCCGAGAGGTGGAAACATCTTACCAAAAATCAGGGAC
>VAZL01000955.1:1256-2753 GCA_005883445.1 Alphaproteobacteria bacterium
GTTTGCGGATTGTCTGGGCTGCCCTTTCTGCCCTCGGCCAGCTCAGGGAAGCCGGTAATCACGGCCGCCGTCCTCCCGGGCGCCGCGATAACGGGCCCGTCGCCCCTCGCCTCGGTCGCGGGCCGCCGGCTGCGCCGGTAGCCGCTGGAGATTCACATGAGAAGAATCCTCCACCACGAACTCGGAGAACCGGCGCGAGTGCTTCGGGTTGAAGACGGACCCTCCACGTCGCTTGGGCCAGACCAGGTTCGCGTCCGCCTATCTTACGCACCGATCCATCCAGGCGATCTGCTCGGAATCATGGGCTCGCCAGCGTTCGGAACGCCGCCGACAATCGCCTCCGATGGGCGGGTACCAGGATTCGAAGGCGCCGGCGTCGTGAGCGAGGTCGGCGCAAACGTCGATCCTGCCCTCGGGTTGAAACAGGGTCTCAGAGTGGCCTTTTTCCCGGCGTCAGGCGCCTGGAGCGATGAAGCCGTCGTTCCAGCGAGCTCCGTGGTCTCGTTGCCGGACTCAATTCCGGACGAAGTCGCCGCGCAGATGATGATTAACACGCTTACGGCTCTCACAGTGATCCGCGCGGCACACGATTCCCTTCCCCCTGACGGGCGTGCCGGGGTCGTCACGTTGCTCACTGGCGCAGGATCCGCAGTCGGGCGCCTCATCGGCAAGGTCCTGACGGAGCGGGGCGTGAAAGTCATTAGACTGGTCCGAAGCGAAGCTAGCGCGGCGAAACTCACCGAGATCTTGCCAGGGGCTCCGGTTTTCGCGACGGAAGTTGCAGGCTGGAAGGGCCGCGTTAGGGCCGCCGCTGAGGGCGCCAAGATCCACGTCGCGATCGACAGTGTCGGCGGCCGTCTGCTGGGCGAAGTCGCGGATTTGTTGGCTGAAGGGACTGGGACCGTCATAAATTTTGGCTCACTCGGCGGGGAGACGAGCGACATCCGTCTATTTCCGCCCCGGTCCCTCACGCTCAAAGGCGTGGTGCTCGACAGTTGGATGCAGCAGCCACCGGAGCAGCGGAGAGCCGATATAGCGCTCGCACGGCGGCTCGCGCAGGAGGGCGGAACCCTGTTCGAGGTCGCCGAACGGTACACGCCATCCCGGATCGCCGACGCTGTCACGCATGTCAGTCAAGCAGGTCGGACCGGCGTCGTTCTCATCGATTTCTCGAATGACTAGGAGGCCGGATAGTGAAGTTCGGAACGATTGGCGCCGGCACGGTCGCGTTTGCATTCGCGCGGGAGGCCGTGGCGACCGGCCATGAAGTGGTCTTGAGCAGCCGACGTGGTCCAGAATTTCTTGCCAGCAAGGTTGCTGAGCTTGGGCACGGAGCGTCCGCAGCCACGGTCGAGGAGGCCGCAAGCCTCGACTATGTCCTGCTCGCCGTTCCCTGGCCGAACGTCGAGGACGCGCTACGGCGCCTGCCAGCGTGGAACGGCCGAGTACTCATCGACGCAACAAATCCTTTCATCGAGTACAGCCCCAAACTTGTGC
>VAZL01000956.1 GCA_005883445.1 Alphaproteobacteria bacterium
GTTCATCACCGGCACGCGAACAGCAATTTCGCGGTGATCCATTTCTTCTGGGATAGGATTCTTGGTACCTATAGAAGGCCGGATGCTGGACAGACTCAGGCGAATGGAACCCTTCGAATTGGCGGCCCAGCCAGATTTCCGCCATTCGAGGCGGGCCTGTCTGATTTTCACCTGTGATGGTCGAGGCTGTGCATTCTCAAAACCTCCCGGCCGGTGAAACTTAGTGATTTCCGGCGCATTTGCGTCGAAAATCGCCAAGATTCTTCTACGGATGAAGTTTTAGGTAGGCGCAGCCGCTGTGTGTACCGAAAACTCAGAGGCGAACAGGGCCAGGAAGAAGCACAACAGAGCGATCATCGCCGCTGACGTTAGGCGATTCTGTCACCAGATCAGACGGACGAAGTTTTCGGCACACACACCTAGCGGAAATTGACGCGACTAACCGACTGTTGGCCCACGCGGCCATCGCTGCGTTCAGCAGAGATTGCAGCTGGTCGGTAGCGCGCCGAGAGGCGCGGTGGGGGTCGCTACAACGCGCCGTCGGCCTTGCGGTTTGGATGACGCAAACAGGGTAAGAACGCATTGACCCGAGCTAAATCGTTTAACTGCTGTCAGGAACGTGGTTCTGGGAGGTTATGCGACATCTTTGTCCAATGCCGCTTGCAGATCGACGGGATCAATGGTGAACATTTCCACGTATTGCTTGCTCGACACAAAGATCACAGTCGAGAGACGGTGATACACGGGAAATGAGGCATTATCATTAGTCAATTCCTCCTCCGTGAGGATGGTATAATCCCCCGGGGGTAACGTTCGATCAATACCTTTGAGTTGGAAAGGGTGGGTAAAAGTGACAGTGATGCGGGTTTCGCGCTTCATGGGTTTTTCTTTTATGTTTCAGGGGCGGATCCGATCACCAGCATTGCCCGCTGCTGCGCTCGCGCCGCGAGCGGCCACGCGATTGCCACGCCACCGAGCAGCGTAATTAACTCGCGCCGTCCGATGAAGAAGGTCATCTGATCCCTCCTGCCGGAAGGGTTACGGCCCAACGATAGCACACCTAGACTAAGCTTCATGGGTCCGCCTCTCAGGGGCGGATCGGCTGTGCAATGCGCAACGCTATGAGCGCAGCGCCGCACGTCGCGATAGCCGCGCGGGCCACTACGAGCGCGGCCTACAGACCAAGGCCGGCGAGGTGCGGGCGAGTTTCTGTGCATCGCGGGCGCGCAGCACCACATTCGTCTTGGGCCGGTGCTGCGGATCGAAGAACGGATAGCTGCCGATCGCGACCTCGGGATTGGCCTCAGCGATCTCGCCGAGCTGCATGCCGATATCGCCCTCGCGCGCATCCGCGCGCACGGTTTCCGAGAGCATGCGAACGCCGATCTTGAGCTTAGGCGCCACCTCATCGAGCATCGCCTGCATGATCGAGGGCACGCCCGCCATCACGATTACATTGCCGATCCAGAAGCCAGGCGCCCCCGACACCTTGTTGAGGACGAGAGCCGCGCCTTTGGGGATGCGCGTCATGCGCAGGCGCGCTTCGTTCATCTCGGCGCCGGTCGCCTTCACCCATTCGTGCAGGATGGCGAGAGCGCGCGGATCGGCGTCGATCGGCACCCCGAATGCCTTGGCGACGCAGCCGGTGGTGATGTCACCATGGGTCGGCCCGATCCCGCCAGTAGTGAAGACATAGGTGCAGCGATGCCGGAGCGCATTGAGTGCGTCGACAATCGCTCTCTCCTCGTCGCCGACCACCCGCACTTCCTTGAGATCGATGCCGAGCGCCGTCAGATATTGCGCAATATAGCCGATGTTCTGGTCTTTAGTGCGACCGGACAGGATCTTGCTACCGATCACCAGGAGCGCGGCGGTGACAACCTCTTTGGAAGCGGGCGAGTTGGCGGTGGTCATGATCACCTGCGGAGGACGTAACAGAGGACGGATGACGCACGACGGTCAAAGATGCGAACGGATCCTTCGCCGTCTACTCCCACCCTGCCATTGTGGGCTATGCTGCTTCATGGCCGATCCGAAACGCAAACCTCGTCAAAGCGATGTTGATCGCGACACGGGCGAGCGCAGGCGCCAGGAAGAGGCGCTCGACGAGGCCCTCAAGAACACCTTTCCAGCATCCGATCCGGTTTCAGTCGAGCAGCCGACGACGAGCGGG
>VAZL01000359.1 GCA_005883445.1 Alphaproteobacteria bacterium
TGCAGGACATCGTGCGCATCTGCGCCAGGCTGCGCGTCCCGGTCATTCCCTTCGGCACGGGCACCTCGCTCGAAGGCCACATCAATGCGCCCTATGGCGGCGTGTCGATCGATTTTCGCGACATGAACCGCGTGCTGGCGGTGAACGCGCAGGATCTCGATTGCGTGGTCGAGCCGGGCATCACGCGCAAGCAGCTCAACGAGCATTTACGCGATCAAGGCCTGTTCTTTCCGCTCGATCCCGGCGCGGACGCCTCGCTCGGCGGCATGGCGGCGACGCGGTGTTCCGGCACCAACGCCGTGCGTTACGGCACCATGAAGGACAACGTGCTCGCACTTAAAGTCGTGCTGGCGAACGGCGACCTGATGACCACCGGCCGCCGCGCCAAGAAGTCGTCGGCCGGCTACGACCTCACCCGCCTGATGGTCGGTGCGGAAGGCACGCTCGGGGTCATCACCGAGCTCACGCTTAAGCTCTCCGGCATTCCCGAGGCGATCTCGGCCGGCGTGTGCCCGTTCCCCTCGGTCGAGGCGGCCTGCAACGCGGCGATCGTCACCATCCAGTCCGGCGTCCCGGTGGCGCGCATCGAACTGCTCGACGAGCTGCAGGTCAAAGCCACCAATCTCTACTCCAAGCTGGCGCTGCCGGAAGTGCCGATGCTGTTCGTCGAGTTCCATGGCTCCCCCGCGGGTGTCGCCGAGCAGGCCGAGCGTTTCGGCGAGATCGCGCGCGATCTCGCCGGCGGTCCGTTCGAATGGGCGACCAAGCCCGAGGACCGCTCGCGCCTGTGGCAGGCACGGCACGATGCCTATTGGGCGGCGCGCGGCTTGCGGCCCGGCGCGCAGGCACTGGCCACCGATGTGTGCGTGCCGATCTCGCGCCTGGCGGAATGCGTCACCGCGGCCCAGCATGAGGTCGCCGAGCTCGGCCTGGTTGCGCCGATCCTGGGCCATGTGGGCGACGGAAATTTCCATCTGAGCTTACTGGTCGACATGAGCGACGCGGCGGAGGTCAAGGCCGCCAAGACGCTATGCGAGCGGCTGGTCGAGCGCGCACTCGCCATGGACGGCACGTGCACCGGCGAGCACGGCGTCGGGCAGGGCAAGATGAAATACCTCGCTGGCGAGCTGGGAAGCCCCGCGCTCGCGGCCATGGCCGCCATCAAGCGTGCGCTCGATCCGGACGACATCATGAATCCGGGGAAAATCGTGGCGATATGAGTCGGCACAAATCGTGCCGGTCGCCTCAGCCGCTCGCATAGCGTCTTGGCAGCCTTGACCTCCGCCTCATCGGCCATGTCGACCAGCAAGGTGAGATGGAAATTTCCGTCCCCCACATGCCCGAGGATCGGTGCGACGAGACCAAGCTCGGCGATCTCGCGCTGGGTTGCGGTGACGCATTCCGCCAGGCGCGAAGGATTTCGGCCGGACCTGGGGTGGAGACGGCGTGCAGACGACCCTGCTCGGTCTCGCGATTGCGCTCATCCTGGCGCTGGTAACGGCGCTGGTAGGGCCGCTTTTCATCGATTGGGGCAGCTATCGCGGCGAGTTCGAGACCAGAGCCAGCCGCCTGACTGGGCTCGATTTCCACGTCACCGGCGCCATCGACGCTCGCCTCCTTCCGACCCCGACCGTGGTGCTGGAGGGCATCGAGTTCGGCCGGCCGGAAGAGGGCAGCAAGGTGCGCGCGCGCATGTTGCGCATCGAATTCGCGCTGGGGGCGTTGGTGCGCGGGGAATGGCGCATTGCCGAGGCCCGCTTGGAAGGCCCCGAGTTCACGGCCGGGCTCGACGGCTCAGGCCGCTTGGCTTGGCCGGTCCCCAAACTCGGCTTCGATCTGGAAGGGGTGTCGATCGCGCGGCTGCAAATCCAGGACGGCCGCGCCAGCCTCGCCGACGGCGCGAGCGACGCCGGTCTCGTGCTCGACCAGTTGGAGTTCACGGGCGAGGTGCGCTCGCTGGCGGGGCCGGTCAAAGGCGAGGGCTCTTTCGTCATCGCCGGCCAGCGTTATCCTTATCGCCTCGCCACCAGCCGGATCGCGGAGGACAGCGGCGCGAGGGTGCGCTTTGCGGTCGATCCGATCGATCAGCCGCTGGCCGCCGAAGCCGACGTCACGGTTTGGATCGAGCGCGGCGTGCCGCGCTTCGAAGGCAGCGTCCAATTCGCGCGCGCGGTCGGTCGTGCACCCGCGGGCGCGCAGTCGCTCATCATCGAACCGTGGCGCGTGAACAGCCGCATCAAGGGAGACAGCGCAAGCGCAGCGTTGGAGCAGATCGAATTCCAATACGGTCCTGACGACAGGGCGATCAAACTCAGCGGCGGCGCCAATCTGACCTTCGGGGCGCAGCCGAAGGTGAGCGGCGCGCTGTCGTCGTCGCAGATCGACCTCGATCGGTTGCTGGCGCTGCCGCAGGCGGTGCGCCAGCGCCCGCTCGCCGCCGTCAAGACGCTGGCCGAATCTGTGATCGCGGCGACGCGGCTGCCGATCCCCGCGGCGCTGAGTATCAACGCCGAGAGCGTCATGCTCGGCGGCGCAGCGCTGACGCGCGTGGGTGGCGACCTGACGGTCGATGCCGATGGCGTGGACATCAAGAGCCTGGAACTGCGCGCGCCCGGCATGACCCAGATGCGCGTCGGCGGCCGCCTGGGCACCACGGCGACGGGCGTGCAGTTCGTGGGATCGAGCAGCCTGGAGGCCAACGATCCGCGCGCGCTCGTCGCTTGGCTGGCCGGACGCGGCGATGAGCAGGCCGCGTCCGTCGGTCCGTTGCGCCTCGGCGGCGACGTTACCCTCGGCAGCGACGCGATCACGCTCGAGGGGCTCAAGCTCGAGTTCGATCGCATGACCGTCGCCGGACGGTTGGCCTATGCCTGGGCGAGCGACGATCGGCCGGCGCGGCTCGATGTCGCGCTCACCGCGCCTGAAATCGATTTCGACCGTGTCCATGCAGTTGCCAAGGCCGTGTTCGGCGACTCGACCTTCGACCTGCCGCGCGAAGGCGCGCTCTCGCTCAAGATCGCGCGCGCGTTCGTGGCCGGCATCGAGGCCAAGCAGACCGACGTCAGCATGCGGGCCGATGCGAACGGCTTCGAGATCGAACGGCTCGCCATCGCCGATTTCGGCGGAGCGGGGCTGGCGATCAAAGGTCGCATCGATGGCAAAGCGCAATCACCGCGCGGCGTGGTGGCGCTCGACCTCGACGTGCGCGCCCTCGACGGCGTGACGGCGCTGCTGGAGAAATTCGCTCCGCAGACGGCCGAGCAGCTTCGCCGCGCGGGCGGGCGTTTGACCCCGGCCGCATTGCGGGCCTCGCTGTCGGTTGATCCCGCAACGGCGGGCAACGCCAATGCCAAGCTCAAGATCGAGGGCCGCGCCGGTAGCTTCCGTGTGGCGCTGCAAGGCGACGCGGGCACCGCCGGCGACGCCTTCAAGCTCGAAAATCTCGCAGCACTCGCCGCGGCCAAGCTGAACCTCAGCGGGCGCCTTGATGCCGACGATGGTGCAGCCCTGATCGAACTCATCGGGCTCGACCGTTTCATCGCGGTCGACAAACGGCCGGCGCGGCTGACTGTGACGGCGAAAGGGCCGCTCGACGGCGACCTTGGGGTCGACGCTCAGCTCGCTGCCGGCGCGCTCAATGTCGCGACCAAAGGCACGATCCGCGTTCCGGTGCGTGCGAGCCCGAGCGCCGAGCTCAATCTCAAGGTCACGAACGCGAACATCCGCTCACCGCGGCAGGCGGCGGGCCGCGCTAGTGAACTGCTGCCCGCCTCGGCGACGGCGCGGCTCGCTTTGAACGAGGGCACGCTGCGGTTCAGCGAGGTGGCAGGAACGGTGGCGGGCGCGAGCGTCGGCGGGCGGCTCGCGCTCGGGATGCAACAGCAGCCGATCACCGTCGACGGCGACATCGAGCTGGGTTCGGTCGATCTGCCCGCCGCGGTCGCGCTCGCAATCGGGGTCCCGGCGCAAGGCGCGGCGAGCAGCGCGGGCGCGGCGACGAGTGCGAGCGGAACTGCACTTGGGCCTTGGCCGGCGGAGCCGTTCGAGCAGGGATTGGCCGCGCTCAGGGGCCAGATCGCGGTCAAATCGGCGCGCGTTGCTCTGACTCCCAAGCTTGCCGCGCGCGATGTCCGTGGCGTCGTCCGCTTCGGCGAGTCGGAGTTCGCATTGGAGGGAATCGACGGCAGCATCGCCGGCGGCCGCGTGGCCGCCGACCTGACGTTCCTGCGCCGCGCCGAGGGGCTCGCCGCGCGCGGCCGGCTGCGTCTCACCGGCGTCAATGCCGGCGAACTGCTTCCTGGCGAAGGATCGCTCTCCGGCCGGCTCACGCTCGACGTGAGCGCCGAGGGAAGCGGAATGAGTCCGGTTGCCCTTGTCGGTTCGCTTGCCGGCAGCGGCAGCTTCACGCTCGAGAACGCCCGCGCGGCGCGGCTCGATCCGGCCGCCTTCGACACCGTGATCCGTGCGGTCGACCAGGGCCTGCCCATCGACGCGATCAGAGTGCGAGACCGAATGGATGGCGCGCTTGCGAGCGGCGGCCTCACCGTCACCCTCGCGGAGGGCGCGATCGCCATCGACGCCGGCCAGGCGCGGTTGAGCAACCCAGTCGTGCGCGCACAACGCGGCGATCTCGCCGTGAGCGGAAGCGTGAACCTGGCCGAAGCTGCCATCGACGCGCGGCTGACCTTGTTCGGGTCGGGCGGGGCGGGCGCTCCGACCGATACCCGGCCGGAAATCGGCATCGCACTGAAGGGGCCGATCGACACGCCGAAGCGCACCATCGACGTCGCTGCGCTCACGAGCTGGCTCGCGCTGCGCGCGGTTGAGCAGCAGTCGAAGAAGCTCGATGTGCTTGAGGGCCGCGCGCCGGTGCCGCCGTCGGTCCCCGCGGCGGTCAACGCGACCACCGCGCCAAAGCCCAAATCTGCGGCGCCGACGGCCGAAGGCGTGCAACCGCTGCCACCGCCGATCGATATCCGCCCGGCGCCGACGCCGCGGGCGGCGCGCACGCCGCGGCCGCAGCCGGGAGCGGCCGCCACGCAAGGCGCGCCCGCTCCAGCGCAAAAGCCGCCACCCGCACCCGCGCGGCCGCGTTCGCTCTCGGAAATATTGTTCGGGCACTAGTGTCCCGATTCCGAAGTTCGCAAACCTTGCGGCACACTCTCGTGCGAACTTCGGAATCAAAGGGACACTAGCAAGCTGATGACTCTAGTGTGGTTTTTTGGATTTGAAGTTCCTATACAAGCATGCTGCACACTCGTAGGAACTTCAGTCGTCCGTGAAGAATTTAAAAGCCATTGAATGGGCTGGATGATTGGGCGCGCTCAAGTAATCGAATTTGCCGGTTTTTGGCCTTTGGAGGGCGACTTCCTTGCAAATTCGATTTTGAGGATTCCGTCGAATCGCAAAGCATGATTCTTCTCGCTCGAGCTGATGGAGCGGGGGATTTGCGATGCGACCACGCGAACGACGGGAGACCAGTGAGCAGGATCTGTTCCGCTCACGGCTTGACCAGATCATCGATATAAAACACGCGTTGGTGAAGCTGGCGCGGACGATCGATTGGCGTTTTCTGGAGCAGACGTTCGGGGCGGTCTACACCGACAAGCCGGGCCAGCCGCCGTTGCCGACGCGGCTGATGGCGGGGCTGGCGATCCTCAAGCACACTTATGACCTTTCCGACGAGGCTCTGTGCGATCGGTGGGTGGAGAACCCGTACTTCCAGTACTTCTGCGGCGAGGAGTTCTTCCAACATGCGTTGGTATTCGACCGCTCATCGCTGACGCGTTGGCGCCAGCGGATGGGGGAAGAGAAGCTTCAGGCGTTGCTGCAGGAGAGCCTGGCAGTGGCGACCCGGACGGAAGCAATGAAGCCGTCCGACCTCGCCCGTGTTGTGATCGACACCACGGTGCAGCCGAAGGCAGTGATGTTCCCGACCGACGCCAAGCTGCTGAACCGGGCGCGCGAGCGGCTGGTGCGCTTGGCTAAGAAGCTTGGGGTGAGCCTTCGCCAATCCTATCGACGGGTCGGCAAGCTGGCACTGATCAAGCACCAGCGCTACGCCCATGCCCATCAGTTCAAGCGCGCCAACCGGAGCTTACGCAAGCTCAAGACCTATCTTGGCCGCGTCATCCGCGACATCGAGCGGCACATCGTTGGGAACGAAGGTTTGCGGGAGCCGTTCGTGCGGCCGCTGTTCCTGGCCCGACGGGTGCTGGAACAAGACCGGCGCCAGCGCGGTCGCAAGGTCTATTCCCTGCACGCGCCAGAGGTCGAGTGCATCGGCAAGGGCAAGGCGCATCGGCCTTACGAGTTCGGGGTCAAAGTGAGCGTCGCCACCACAGTGAAGCATTCCGCTGGCGGCCAGTTTGTCGCCCATGCCGCAGCGTTGCCCGGCAACCCTTATGACGGACACACGCTCGGCACGGTCATTCCGCAGATGGAAGCGCTCATTGGCAACGTGCTGGATCGCTGCATCACCGATGCCGGTTATCGCGGCCACAACGCCCCGCCCGATCATAAGTTCAAGGTCTACACGATCGGCCAGAAGCGGCGCCTCACGCCGCAGATCAAGCGCGAGTTCAAACGACGGGCCGCCATCGAACCCGTCATCGGCCACCTCAAGGAACATCACCGCATGGGCCGCAATCACCTCGCCCACGCCAGCGGCGACGCCATCAACGCCGTGCTCGCCGCCGCCGGCTACAACTTCCGACGACTCCTCGCGTGGTTGAGGCTTTTCTTGCTTAGAATCCTGATCGCGCTCGGCCTAGCCGCCCAGCTCAAATTGCCCTGAAACCGAGTTCTTCAGGATTCCGTCGAATCGCAAAGCATGATTCTTCTCGCTCGAGCTGATGGAGCGGGGGATTTGCGATGCGACCACGCGAACGACGGGAGACCAGTGAGCAGGATCTGTTCCGCTCAC
>VAZL01000360.1:0-8063 GCA_005883445.1 Alphaproteobacteria bacterium
TCCGGCTGCCGCTGCCTGGCGCGTTTCAGATCGAGAACGCGCTGGTCGCGGCCGGACTCGTCATCGCCACCGGGGGCGAACCCGCCGAGACCTTCGCCGCGCTCGCGCATCTTAAAGGCGCCAAGGGCCGACTCGAGTTCGTCGGCGAGCGCAATGGCGCGCCGATCTTCGTCGACTATGCCCACAAGCCCGACGCGCTCGCCAAGGCGCTCGAGGCGCTGCGGCCCTACGTGAGCGGCCGCCTCGTCGTGGTGTTCGGTTGCGGCGGCGATCGCGACCCCGGCAAGCGTCCGATGATGGGAGCGATCGCCGCGCGGCTGGCCGACCGGGTCATCGTCACCGACGATAATCCTCGCAGCGAAAGTCCCGCGGCGATCCGCGCGGCGATCCTGCAGGCGTCGCCCGGGGCGCTCGAAATCGGCGACCGCCGCGAGGCGATCCGTGCCTCGATCGCCGAGTTGCGGCGCGGCGACGTGCTGCTGATCGCTGGAAAGGGCCATGAAACCGGCCAAATCATCGGCAAACAGGTGCTGCCATTCAGCGACCATGAGGCGGTCGCCGCCGCGCTTGCCGGGAGGGTGGCATGACCGATCGGCCGCTCTGGGCCGTCGAGGCAATGGTTGCTGCGATGCGCGCCGCGCGCAACGGCCCATTGCCGCCTTCGGTGCCGGGCATCTCGATCGACACGCGCACGATTGCGCCCGGCGAAGCGTTCTTCGCTATCAAGGGCGACAACCGCGACGGGCACGACTTCGTTGCGGCCGCGCTCGCGGCGGGCGCCGGGTTTGCGGTCGTCTCCGCCGACAGGCGCGCGAGCTTTCCCCAGGATGCGCCGCTGCTCATCGTCGCCGACGTGCTCGAAGGCTTGCGCGACCTGGCGCGCGCGGCGCGCGCGCGCTCACGGGCGAAAGTCGTCGCCGTCACCGGCTCCGTCGGCAAGACCGGCACCAAGGAAGCGCTGCGTCTGACGCTTGCCTGCAACGGCGAGACCCATGCCTCGCTCGCGTCCTACAACAACCATTGGGGCGTGCCGCTTTCGCTCGCGCGCTGTCCCGAGAGCGCACGCTACGCGGTGTTCGAGTTGGGCATGAACCATGCCGGCGAGATCGAGCCGCTCACGCGGCTGGTACGGCCGCAGGTCGCGATCATCACGACCGTCGAGCCGGTGCATCTGGAATTCTTCGGCTCGCTCGAGGCGATCGCCGACGCCAAGGCGGAAATCTTCCTGGGGCTCGAACGCGGCGGCGCGGCGGTGATCAACCGCGACAACCCGCAGTTCGCCCGCCTCGAGCGCAGCGCGCAAAACGCCGATGTCGAGCGCATCGTCTCCTTCGGCGAGCACGCGCGCGCGGACGCCCGGTTGATCAAATGCTCGCTGCAATCCGACACCTCCACCGTGCAGGCGCGAATTTTCGGAGCCGACGTCACCTACAAGCTCGGCGCGCCGGGCCGGCATCTGGTGCTCAATTCGCTTGCCGTGCTGGCGACGGCCGTGCTGGTCGGCGCCGACCTTGCGCTCGCGGCGCTGGCGCTCGTCGACTTGCAGCCGGCGAGCGGGCGCGGCGCTCGCCTGACCCTCGACATGCCGGGCGGCAAGGCGCTGCTGATCGATGAAAGCTACAACGCCAACCCCGCGTCGATGCGCGCGGCGCTCGCCTTGCTCAGCCACGCCAATGTGGGCCCGCTCGGGCGGCGCATCGCGGTTCTCGGCGACATGCTGGAACTCGGGCCGCGCGGTGGCGAGTTGCATCGTGAGCTGGCCATGGCGGTGCTCGCGCACGACATCGATCTCGTGTTCTGCTGTGGTCCGCTGATGCGCGCGTTGTGGGAGGCGCTTCCCTCCCGGCGCAAGGGCGGCTATGCCGAGACCTCGGCCGCGCTCGAATCGCACGTGCTTGCCGCCGTGCAGCCGGGCGATGCCGTCATGGTCAAGGGATCGCTCGGCTCGCGGATGGCCCCTATCGTCAAGGCGCTGCAAAGCCGCTATCGCCGCGAGGCGTCCGATCTCGTGCCCGCCCAAGCTTCGACCAACGGCTGACCCATGCTCTACTGGCTCTCCGCATTCTCGGACACGATCGGGCCCCTCAACGTTTTCCGCTACATCACGTTCCGCACCGGCTGGGCGATGTTCACCTCGCTCATGTTCGTCTTTCTGTTTGGTCACTCGATCATCGACCAGCTACGGCTCAAGCAGGGCAAAGGGCAGCCGATCCGCAGCGACGGGCCGCAATCGCACCTCGTCACCAAGAAGGGCACACCCACCATGGGCGGGCTGATGATCCTGTTCGCTGTCGTGGGATCGACCGTGCTGTGGGCCAATTTGACCAATCGCTACGTCTGGATCGTGCTCGGCGTGACCCTCATCTTCGGCGCGATCGGCTTCTCCATGCCGGCGTTTCCGGTAAGGTTCGCATGCTCATCGAAGCGCTGATCGCGGTGGCGGCGTGCTACTTCATCGTGTCGCTCGGCCGCCAACCATTCGCCTCCTCGCTCACCTTTCCCCTCTTCAAGGAGCTGGTGCTTCCGCTCGGCTGGTTCTTCATCGTGTTCGGCGCGTTCATCATCGTCGGCGCCGGCAACGCGGTGAACCTCACCGATGGCCTCGATGGCCTGGCCATCGTTCCGGTGATGATCGCCACGGGCTGCTTCGGCGTCTTTGCCTGGGTCGTCGGCAACGCGGTCCTGTCTGACTATCTGCAGCTTCACTTCGTGGCCGGTACCGGCGAGCTCGCGGTGGTGTGCGGCGCGGTGATCGGGGCGGGACTGGGCTTTCTCTGGTTCAACGCGCCGCCCGCATCGGTCTTCATGGGCGACACCGGCTCGCTCGCGCTCGGCGGTATGCTGGGGGCGATCGCGGTGGCGACCAAGCAGGAGATCGTCCTTGGGATCGTCGGCGGGCTGTTCGTGCTCGAGGCGGTATCGGTGATCGTGCAGGTCATATCGTTCAAGCTCACCGGCAAGCGCGTGTTCCGCATGGCGCCGATCCACCACCATTTCGAGCAGCTCGGCTGGACCGAGCCGCAGATCGTGATCCGCTTTTGGATCGTCTCGGTCGTGCTTGCGCTGGTGGGACTCTCCACGCTTAAGCTGCGGTGATGATCGCCGTCACCGTCTTTGCCGGAAAGAAGGTCGCCGTCTTCGGCCTGGGCGGGTCGGGACTGACGAGTGCGAGCGCATTGCTCGCAGGCGGCGCCGACGTCATCGGCTGGGACGATGACGCAGACGCCGTGCTCAAGGCGACGAGCGCCGGCATCCCGACTGCCGACCTGCGGCAGGTGGACTGGTCGAGAATTTCCGCCCTCGTGCTCGCGCCTGGCGTGCCGCTCACGCATCCCACCCCCCATTGGACCGTGGCGCTCGCCCGCGCCGCCGCCGTCGAGGTGATCGGCGATATCGAGCTGTTCTGCCGCGAACGGCGGGCGCGCGCACCGAACGCACCGTTCGTCGCCATCACCGGCACCAACGGCAAATCGACCACCACGGCGCTGGTGGCGCATGTCTTGCGCTCGGCCGGTCGCGACGCGCAGATCGGCGGCAATATCGGCACCGCGATCCTCTCGCTGGCGCCGCCGGAGGAGGCGCGGGCGCACGTGGTCGAGTGTTCGTCCTACCAGATCGACCTCGCGCCCACGCTCGATCCGTCGGTCGGTGTTCTTCTCAACGTCAGCGAGGACCATCTCGACCGCCATGGAACGCTCGCGCACTACGCCGCGGTGAAGGAGCGGCTCGTCGCCGGCGTGCAGGCGGACGGCATCGCGATTATCGGCGTCGACGATGAGTGGTGCGCGGCGGCGGCCGACCGCGTCGAGCGGGCGGGCAAAAAGCTCGCTCGCGTCTCGGTGCGCCGGCCGCTGCGGGCGGGGCTTTACGTGCAGGCCGAGACGATCATGCAGGCCGCGGACGGCGCCGCCCGCGTCATCGCCCACATCGGCGGCATCGGCTCGCTGCGTGGCGTGCACAACGCGCAAAATGCCGCCTGCGCCGCCGGCGCGGCGCTCGCGCTCGGGCTTTCGGTTGAGGCGATCCAGCAGGGTCTGCGTTCGTTTCCGGGCCTCGCCCACCGCATGGAACAGGTCGGCCGCAAGGCCCGCGTGCTGTTCGTCAACGATTCCAAGGCAACCAACGCGGATTCCGCCGCGCAGGCGCTCGCCTGCTTCTCCGACATTTTCTGGATCGCCGGCGGTAAGGCCAAGACCGGGGGCATAGCGTCGCTCGCGCGCTTTTTCCCGCGCATGCGCAAGGCCTACCTGATCGGTGAGGCCGCGACCGACTTCGCCGCCGAGCTCGAGGGACGCGTGCCCCATGTGATTGCCGGCACGCTCGAGCGGGCGGTCGAGCTGGCGGCCGCCGACGCCGAGGCAGCCGACGTCGCCGAGCCGGTCGTGCTGCTGTCGCCGGCCTGCGCCTCTTTCGACCAGTATCGCAATTTCGAGGTGCGCGGCGATAAGTTCCGCGAACTGGTCCGCGCGCTGCCGGGCCTGGTGCCTTCGGCTTAAATCAGACGCGTCACATCGCGGCCGTTAATCCTCTGTCAACCAACGGCAGGCACCACTGATCAGTCTGCGAGGGGGTCTCGATGGTCTCGCGTCTTGAGCGCACGCGCTTTGCCGCTTGGTGGTGGACGGTCGACGGCTTGCTGCTGGCGGCGCTGCTCGCCCTGATGCTCGCGGGAATCATTCTTTCGCTGGCGGCGTCGCCGCCGGTTGCTTCCCGGCTCGGTCTCGACCCGTTCTACTTCGTCAACCGGCACGTGCTCTATTTGATTCCCGCGCTCGCCGTGATGCTCGCAACCTCGTTCCTGCCGCCGCGCCACATTCGCCGGCTCGCGGTTATCATGTTCCTAGTGAGCCTGCTGCTGGTCGCCGCCACGCTGCACTACGGCGCCGAGGTCAAGGGCGCGCGGCGGTGGATCGTCCTGCTCGGGATCAACATCCAGCCCTCGGAATTCCTCAAGCCCGCCTTCGTGATCCTCATCGCCTGGCTGTTCGGAGAATCCGCGCGGCGGCCGGAGATGCCGGCCAACACCTTCGCCCTCGCGCTGCTGCTGGTGGCCGTCGCCGGGCTCGTGCTGCAGCCCGATTTCGGTCAGACCATGCTGGTCGCGCTGGTCTGGAGCGCGCTGTTCTTTATCGCCGGCATGCGCCTCGTCTGGGTGGTGGGGCTCGGCGGCGCCGCCGCGCTCGGGCTTGCCACCGCGTACATGCTCATTCCGCACGTGGCGCGGCGCATCGAGCGATTCCGCGATCCCTCCTCCGGCGACACCTTCAACATCGACCAGGCGCTCGAGTCGTTTCAGCGCGGCGGCTGGTTCGGACGCGGTCCGGGCGAGGGCACCGTCAAGCGTATCCTGCCCGAGAGCCACACTGACTTCGTGTTCGCGGTCGCCGCCGAGGAATTCGGCATCGTGCTGTGCCTGCTGCTGGTCGCTCTATTCATCTTCATCGTGGTGCGCGCTCTGCGCCACGCCAGCCGCAACGAGGACCCCTTCGCGCGCTTCGCCGCAGCTGGCCTTGCCGTCCTGCTCGGGCTGCAATCGGCCATCAACATGGCGGTGAACTTGCACCTGATGCCGGCCAAGGGCATGACGCTCCCGTTCATTTCTTACGGCGGCTCATCGATGATCTCGCTCGCCTACGGCATGGGAATGCTGCTCGCCTTGACGCGTGAGCGTCCACGCGCTGAGTTGCTCGCAAGGGAGGGAGCATTGGCGGCCGCCGAAAGCCCGGCCTGATCTATTCTTCATCTCCCGAAGGGAACACACCGCGTGCCGCTTGTTCTGTTGGCCGCCGGCGGGACCGGCGGACATCTGTTTCCCGCCGAAGCGCTCGCGGAGGTGCTCAGCCGGCGCGGCATTGCCGTCGCGCTCGCGACCGATCATCGCGCCGAGCGCTACGGCAAGACATTTCCGGCGCGGGACATTCACATCATCACCAGTGCGACCGTGCGCGGCCGCAACCCGCTGTCGTTGGCGCGCACGGCGGCGATGCTCGGCATCGGCACCATGCAGGGATTGCGCCTGCTCGCGCGCATACGGCCGGCGGCGGTCGTCGGCTTCGGCGGCTATCCGACCATCCCGCCGGTGCTGGCGGCGACGCTGCGCAAAATTCCCACGGTGATCCACGAGCAGAACGCGGTGATGGGCCGCGCCAACCGCTTTCTCGCGTCGCGCGTCAACGCCATCGCGACCAGCTTTGCCGGGGTGCTCGATCGCGAGGAGAAGCTTGACGCCAAGGCGACGCGCACCGGCAATCCGGTGCGGCCGGCGGTGATCGCGGCGGCGGCCACGCCCTATGCCGCTCCGCAAGCGACGGGGCCGGTACGCCTGCTGGTATTCGGCGGCAGCCAGGGCGCGCGGATCATGGCCGACATCGTGCCGCTCGCCGTCGAGAGACTCGGGCGTGATATGCAAGCGCGCCTCGCGGTGGTGCAACAGGCGCGCGAGGAGGACCTCGCCCGGGTCACGGACATCTATGCCCGGGCGAAGGTCGCAGCCGAAGTCGCGCCGTTCTTCGCCGATCTGCCGGCGCGGATCGCTTCGAGCCACATCGTGGTCGCGCGCTCCGGCGCTTCGACGGTCGCGGAACTCGCGGCCATCGGGCGGCCGGCCATCCTGGTGCCGTTGCCCCATGCGCTCGACCAGGATCAATCCGCCAATGCCGGCGTGCTGGAGCGGGCGGGCGGGGCGATGCGCCTGCGGCAGGATGATTTCACGCCCGATCGGCTGGCGGCTGAAATCGGCACGCTTGCCAGCACGCCGCAAAAGCTCGTAGCAATGGCCGCCGCCGCTCGCTCCCAGGGCGCCATCGACGCCGCCGATCGGCTGGCGGATCTGGTGCTGCGCGTGGCAGCAACGCCATGAATTCGCAGCCCGGCGCGTCAGAGTGATGCGCGGGAGATAGACGGGACACGAGAGCATGAAACTGCCGAGCGATATCGGTCCGATCCATTTCGTCGGCATCGGCGGCATCGGCATGAGCGGCATCGCCGAGGTGCTCATCAATCTCGGCTACACCGTGCAAGGCTCGGACGCGTCCGACAGCGCCAACGTCAAACGCCTGCGCGACAAGGGCGCCAAGATTGCCATCGGCCATTCCGCCGGCGCGCTCGGCGACGCCGAGGTCGTGGTGGTATCGACGGCGATCAAGCGCGACAATCCCGAGCTCACCGCCGCACGTGCGCGCCGCCTGCCGGTGGTGCGCCGCGCCGAGATGCTGGCCGAGCTGATGCGGCTCAAGCGCTGCGTCGCGATCGCGGGCACTCACGGCAAGACTACGACGACCTCGCTCGTCGCCGCGCTGGTCGACGCTGGCGGCTTCGATCCGACGGTGATCAATGGCGGCATCATCAACGCTTACGGCACCAACGCGCGGCTCGGCGCCGGCGACTGGATGGTGGTCGAGGCCGATGAGTCCGACGGCACCTTCCTCAAGCTTCCGGCTGACGTCGCCATCGTCACCAATGTGGACCCTGAGCATCTCGATCATTTCAAGACCTTCGAGGCGGTGCAGGAAGCGTTTCGTGCCTTCGTCGAAAACGTGCCGTTCTACGGCTTCGCCGTGATGTGCACGGATCATCCGGTGGTGCAAGTGCTGGTCGGGCAAATCACCGACCGCCGCGTGATCACCTACGGCGAGAATCCGCAGGCCGACGTGCGGCTCGTAGATCTCGACCATGCCGAGGGCCGCTCGCGCTTCTCGATCGTGTTCCGCGATCGCGCCGGCGAGACGATGCACGAAATCAACGGCCTGACGCTGCCGATGCCCGGCCGCCACAACGCGCTCAATGCCACCGCCGCAATCGCGGTTGTGCGCGAGCTCGGTGTATCCGACGACGTGATCCGCACGGCGCTTGGAAATTTTGGCGGCGTGCGACGTCGCTTCACCCGCACCGGCGAATGGAATGGCGTGCCGATCATCGACGACTACGGCCACCATCCGGTCGAGATCGCCGCCGTGCTGCGCGCTGCGCGCGAGTCGAGCAAGGGCCAGGTGATCGCCGTGGTGCAGCCGCACCGCTATACCCGCTTGGCATCGCTGTTCGAGCAGTTCTCGACCTGCTTCAAC
>VAZL01000360.1:8130-13563 GCA_005883445.1 Alphaproteobacteria bacterium
GCAACCCGGCGACATCGTCGTGTGTCTCGGCGCCGGCAACATCACCCAATGGGCCTATGCGCTGTCGGGCGAGCTCGCCGCGCTGGGGGCGGTGGCGTGATGACCCGGGCCACGAGCCGCGCTGCGCCCGCGTCGCCATGATGTCCCCGGACCTCGTTGCGGAGCTCAAAGGGCGCATGCCGACGCTGCGCGGACGCTTGATGGCGAACCAGTCGCTCGCGGAGCTGACCTGGTTTCGCGTCGGCGGACCGGCGCAGGTTCTGTTCATGCCCGAGGACGAGGCGGACCTCGCCGATTTTCTTGCCCATCTGCCGGCGGCGATTCCCGTCGTCGTCATTGGGCTCGGCTCGAACCTGATCGTGCGCGACGGCGGCGTGTCGGGCGTCGTCATTCGTCTCGGTCGCGGCTTCGGCGAGGTCAAAGTCGAAGAAGGTTCGCGTATCCGCGCCGGCACGGCTGCGCCGGATGTGAAAGTCAGCCGCGCCGCGCAAGAGGCGGCGATCGCGGGACTCGCTTTCTTCCGCGGCATTCCCGGCGCGGTGGGCGGGGCGCTGCGCATGAACGGCGGCGCCTACGGCCGCGAGACCAAGGACGCGCTGATCGAGGCGCGCGGGGTCGACCGAGGGGGCCGGCTGCGCGTCTTCAGCAACGGCGACATGCACTACAGCTATCGTCATTGCGGCGCGCCCGACGACATCGTCTTCACGCAAGCGCTGTTCCAGGGCGCGCCCGGCGATCCGGCCGCGATCGCCGCAGAGATGGAGAAGATCACCGAATCGCGCGAGGCAACCCAGCCGATCAAGAGCCGCACCGGCGGCTCGACCTTCAAGAACCCGCCGGGTCATAAAGCGTGGCAACTCATCGATGCCGCCGGCTGCCGCGGCCTCAAAGTCGGCGACGCGCAGGTGTCGGAGATGCACTGCAATTTTCTGATCAATCTCGGCAGCGCCACCGCCGCCGACATCGAGACGCTGGGCGAGACCGTGCGCCGGCGCGTCAAAGAAAATTCCGGGGTGGAGCTCGAGTGGGAGATCAAGCGGATCGGAGTGGCGTAACGGCTGCTTTGCTCCGGCAGCGATGTTGACGGTCGAGCGCGGTGGGCGAGCGCCGGATCGCAACGCTCGACGCAGGCGCCGATCTCAATTCTATTGGGTGGTACAAGCGAATCAGCGTTCCGGCGAGGCCGAAGAATGAGCAAGCACGTCGCCGTTCTGATGGGAGGCTGGTCCGCCGAGCGCGAGATATCGTTGCGCTCCGGCAAGGCCTGCGCCGAGGCGCTCGCGCGGCGTGGCCATCGGGTGACCCGCATCGACGTGGGCCGCGACATCGCCGCGGTGCTCACCACGGTCAAGCCGGACGTTGCCCTCAACATGCTGCACGGGCGACCGGGCGAGGACGGCACGCTGCAGGGCGTGCTCGAAATTCTGGCGATCCCGTACAGCCATTCCGGCGTGATGGCGTCGGCGCTTGCCATGCAGAAGGACGTCGCCAAGGACCTGTTTCGCGCCGCCGACGTGCCGGTGCCCGAGGGGCTGGTAGCGTCGCGGTTCGAGGTGGCCAAAGGCCACGTGCTGCCGCCGCCCTACGTCATCAAGCCTATCGCGGAGGGCTCGAGCGTTGGGGTTTTCATCGTGCGCGAGGATCATGCCCACCCGCCGCAGGAACTCACCCGCGAGGACTGGCCCTATGGCGAGCGCCTCATCGTCGAAAAATACATTGCCGGCAAGGAGTTGACGTGCGCGGTCATGGGTGATCGGGCGCTCGGGGTGATTGAAATCGTGCCGACGGTAAGATTTTACGACTATGAGGCCAAATATGTTCCCGGCGGATCCAAACATCTGCTTCCTGCGCCGGTTTCATCGATTGTTTACCAACAAGTCCGAAGACTAGCACTGGCGGCGCATCACGCGCTGGGCTGCCGAGGCGTGAGCCGTGCGGATTTCCGCTACGACGATCGCGTCGAGGGTACGGGGGGACTCGTTTGTCTCGAAGTCAACACGCAGCCCGGCATGACCGAGACGTCGCTCGTGCCCGAACTCGCGGCGCACGCGGGCATCACGTTCGATGAGCTCGTGCAATGGATGATCGAGGACGCCTCGCTCAACCGCTGAAGGGGACGGCGCGATGGCGCTTGCGCCTCGCTGATCATGCAGCTGTGAGTGCGGCACCTCCCGGCGACGGCAAGGCGACGAGACCGAGGGCCCCCGTCGCACGCATCATCGAGCGCTGGTCGTCGCTCCTCGACAGCAAGTGGCCGCGCGGCGTAGGCGTCGCCGCTACCGCCGTCATCATTGTCGCGAGCCTCGCCTACGGCGTCGTCAGGGGCGATCACGTTCCGAGCATGATCGCCGGGATCAAAGGTGCGCGCGACGGCATCGCCGGTGCAACCGGCTTCCGCGTCGTCTCGATCGCGCTCGCCGGCAATCATCACGTCAGCCGCGAGGAGGTGCTCGCCGCGGCCGGCGTCACAGGCACCACTTCGCTGCTCTTTCTCGACGTCGATCAGACGCGCGAGCGCCTCAAGACCAATCCGTGGATCGCGGACGCCACCGTGCTCAAGCTCTATCCCGGCGAGCTGCAGATCGGCGTCAAGGAACGCGAGGCCTTCGCGCTGTGGCAAAAGGACGGGCACGTGTCGGTCATCGCCGACGACGGCACCGTGCTCGAACCTTATGTCGCGCCGCGTCTCAGCCAACTGCCCCTCGTCGTGGGCGAGGGGGCGCAAACGAAAGCAAAGGAGTTCCTCGCTCTGCTTGATCGCTATCCCACAATGCGCGATTTCGTCCGCGCCTCGGTGCTGGTCGGCGAACGGCGCTGGAATCTGCGGCTCAAGAACGGCATCGACGTGCGGCTGCCCGAGACCGACGTGGCGCCCGCGCTCGAGCGGCTGGTCGCGCTCGACAATGAAAAGAACCTGATCACCCGCGACATCGTCGCGATCGATCTCAGGCTCCCGGACCGGGTCACGGTGCGCCTCTCGGAGGCGGCCGCGCAGGCGCGTATCGAGGCGCTCAAGGACAAGCTGAAAAAGAAGGGCGGCAACGCATGAGCGCCCTCCAGTTCGGCCTCACCCCGAAGATGAAGCCGCTGCCGCCCAACCGCTCGGTGCTGGTGGCCGCGCTCGACGTCGGCACCAGCAAGATCGCGTGCCTGATCGGACGGCTGAGGCCGAGCCCGCCCGAGGACTCGCCGGGGCTGCGCAGCCACTCCATCGAGGTCGTGGGCTTCGGTCACACGCTCGCCCGCGGCATGAAGGCCGGCACGGTGATCGATCTCGCCGAGGCGGAAGCCGCGGTGCGGCAATGCGCCGATCTCGCCGAGCGCACGGCGAAAATGCAGCTCGACTCGGTCATCGTCTCGGTCTCCGCCGGTCGTCCGACGAGCGAGCTCATCTCCGCGTCCATCGAGGTCGCGGGTTCGGCCATCGGCGAGCGCGACATTTCCCGCGTGCTCACCGCCGGAAGCCGCCATTCGGCGCGCGCTGGACGCGCCGTGCTGCATTCGCTTCCGATCGGCTACGTGCTCGACCACGCCCGCGGCGTTCGCGACCCGCGCGGCATGCTCGCGCGCGAATTCGGCATCGACATGCACGTCGTGACCGCGGACGGTTCGGCTGCGCGCAATCTCATGCTCGCGGTCGAGCGCTGCCACCTCGCGGTCGAGGCGATGGTGACGAGTCCGTATGTGGCCGGCCTCTCCGCGCTCGCCGATGACGAAGCCGAACTCGGCGCCGCCGTGATCGAGATGGGTGCCGGCACGACGACGATCGCGGTCTTCACCGGCAGCCGCTTCGTGCATGCCGACGGCTTCGCGCTCGGCGGCTGGCACGTGACCATGGATCTCGCCCGCGGCCTCAATGCTCGTGTCGTCGACGCCGAGCGCATTAAAACGCTCTACGGCAGCGTGCTCACGGGCGCTTCGGACGAACGCGACATGATCGCGGTGCCTCCGGTCGACAACGACGAGCGCGAGGCTCCGCATTTCGTTTCGCGTGCAAGCCTCGCCCGCATCATCAAGCCGCGCATCGAAGAGATATTGGAAATGGTCCGCGATCGCCTGGCGGCTTCGCCGTTCGCAGCCGAGCCGCGCGGGCGCGTGGTGCTTACCGGCGGGGCGAGCCAGCTCACCGGCGTGGCCGAGCTTGCTGCGCAAGTTCTGCGCCGCCCGGTGCGGCTCGGGCGACCGCTCGGCATTGCCGGATTGCCGGAGGAAGCGAAGGGGCCTGCATTTACCGTCGCGACGGGGCTGCTGGTCTATCCGCAGGCGGCGCATCTTGAGCATTTCGAACCGCGGCGAACGCGGCACTCGGCGACAGGGGGCGGCTATATCGCACGGGTCGGACGATGGCTTCGCGAGAGCTTCTGATGACTCGATCGCACATTCCCATCGGCCGGCGGCGGACCGGCCCGACCCGGCGGCGGTGACGTCCGCTATGAAGAGGCAAACATGAGCATCAATCTGAAGATTCCCGACGTCCGTGAGCTCAAGCCGCGGATCACCGTGTTCGGGACCGGCGGTGCCGGTGGCAACGCCGTCAACAACATGATCGCGAGCGGGCTGCAGGGGGTCGACTTCGTGGTCGCCAACACCGACGCCCAGGCGCTCACGATGTCGAAGGCCGAGCGCATCATCCAGATGGGCGTGGCCGTCACCGAGGGGCTCGGCGCCGGCTCCCAGCCGGAAGTCGGACGGGCCGCGGCCGAGGAAGCGATCGACGAAATCCGCGATCATCTCCAGGGCGCGCACATGGTGTTCGTGACCGCCGGCATGGGCGGCGGCACCGGCACCGGCGCGGCGCCGGTGGTGGCTCGTTGCGCGAAAGAAGCCGGCATCCTCACCGTCGGCGTGATCACGAAGCCGTTCCACTTCGAAGGCATACGCAGGATGCGCGTGGCCGAACAAGGCATCGCCGAACTGCACAAGGTCGTCGACACGCTGCTCATCATCCCCAACCAGAACCTGTTCCGGGTGGCGAATGAGAAGACGACCTTTGCCGACGCCTTCGCCATGGCCGACCAGGTGCTCTATTCGGGGGTCGCTTGCATCACCGATCTGATGGTGAAAGAGGGCCTGATCAATCTCGACTTTGCCGACGTCCGCGCCGTCATGCGCGAAATGGGCAAGGCGATGATGGGCACCGGCGAGGCGTCGGGCGAGAAGCGCGCGCTCTCCGCCGCCGAGGCCGCGATCTCCAATCCGCTGATCGACGATGCCTCGATGAAGGGGGCGAGGGGCCTGCTGATCTCGATCACCGGCGGCAAGGACCTCACGCTTTACGAGGTCGACGAGGCGGCGACCCGCATCCGCGAGGAAGTGGATCAAGACGCCAACATCATCGTGGGAGCGACCTTCGACGAGAGTCTGGAAGGCATCATCCGCGTGTCGGTCGTGGCCACCGGTATCGATCATGCCGGGTTGCAGCGGTCCGCGATG
>VAZL01000957.1 GCA_005883445.1 Alphaproteobacteria bacterium
AGAGCGAACCAGCATGAGGTATTCGCACTTACGCGATCGCCCGATTCCGCACCTGCGTTGAAGGAAATTGGCGCGGAGGCGGTCATCGCCGACGCACTGGATCCCGCTGCGGTGAAGGCCGCCGTCGGACGGATCCGGCCCGACGCTGTGATCAACGAATTGACCTCACTGCCCCGGCACTACACGCCCGCCGAAATGAAGGCAGCGGCGGAACGCGATCGCAAAGTCCGAGTGGAAGGCAACATTAACCTGCTTGCGCTGCTTCGCGATTCGGGCGTGCGCCGCTACCTGCTGCAAAGTTCCGGATTTTGGTATGCGCCCGGCGGGGGGCTGGCGAACGAGTCCGTCCCGTTCATCTCCAGCGCGTCCCCGGGAGTCGAGGCCAACGCCCGCATGTACATGGCATTGGAAGCGCGCGCATCGGCGACCCCGGGGATCGAGTTCGTCGCGCTACGTTACGGATTCTTCTACGGCCCCGGCACCTGGTACACGCGCGAGGGCGATATGGGTGATCAGGTGCGGCAACAGCAGGTTCCGATTATCGGTGAGGGCCAGGGCGTCTACAGCTTCGTGCATATCGACGATGCGGCCGGGGCGACCGCTGCCGCGCTGGAATGCCCGCCGGGAGCCTACAACATCGTCGACGGAAACCCGTCGCCTCAGCACTTGTGGCTGACGGCGTTCGCGCGTGCTGCAGGAGCACCTGCGCCACCTCGCGTCAGCGAAGAAGAGGCGCTTCGGGCGTCAGGCCCCGACGCGGTCTACTACGCGACGAGGCTTAGGGGCGCTTCGAACGAGAAAGCCGGGCGCGAGCTTGAGTTCCGTCCGCGCCCGCTCGAGTGGATTTAGCTCCAAGATCGGACTGATGAGTGTCGGTATCGACGACCGCATGAACCTTGCTGGTCAACCCGCCCGCGGCGGGCACCACGTCGAGCGCGAGCTTGTTCGGCGCCGCCAGCAGCGATCCCCTCGCTAGCCAATTTACTCCCACAGCGACCTGCCTTGCGGCCATGTAAGATACGCGGCATTCGACCGCAACGACCTTGGAAACGCGTTTTCAAGCAGTCCACCCATCTTGCGGTGCGGCTGCCTGCATCGCACATGACAGTGAGCCAGGTGGGTCGGCTGCGAGTATGACGCCATGGCGACGGTCCTGATCATCGGCGCGAGCAGGGGGATCGGCCTTGAGACCGTGAAGGCCGCCCTTGCGTCGGTGGCTGAGAGACCATGAGCGCTCCCGCCTGTCACCAGGAGCGCACCACCATGCCTATCACTCCTTATCTAAACGGTCAGCAGTTCGATCCCGAGACCAAACGTATCCTGGGTCTCGCGTTCGAAATGACGTGCGCCGCACTGCATATCGGGGAATGCGACGACGGCGTCAAACAAGCAATCGCCGACAAGATCATCAATCTTGCAAAAGGCGGCGGACGCAATCCTGAGGTCTTATGCGAACAAGCATTGAAGGACATTCGCAGGCCGGAAGTGTAGGCCGCCTCAGTTGGCGGCCTCGTCTTAGGTCGCGCGCTGGATTCGATCACCGGCCGCTTCGTTTTTTTAGCCAATCGGCCGAATCGTTAGCGATCCAATCGAGCGCGGCGGCCTCAGTCTCAAATCCCGTGATGTGTTCCTGCTGCCCGCCTGGGTAAGTGCCCACTACGTGCCACTGAGCCCCGACCTTGACAGGCCGGGCGGCGAGCGTGATTTCGCCTGTTGGTTTGGCCATCCGCCCCACATGCGCTCAATTTCCGAAGATTGCCACCGGTCAGAGCGGTTTCATTTTGGCTGCGTCCGCGCCACGCGGACTGAAAGCTAGGCGGCTCGGCCAGATGCTTGGGCTGTTGGGCTAGCACCTGCTAGCTCCACACACCGAGCCGAGCCGCGCCGACTGTCTCACCTTCGGATCAAGTGCGCGACTCGTTCTGGCCGGAAGCCTAAACAATGCGTTAATGGGAACACGATGAAGCGCCCCACGGACCGCGGATGGTCTCGTAGGTGGCTGGCCTGCTTCTTGAATTCCCTAAGACCCTCGTTGACTCGCGTCGTTCGTTGGAAAAATACTGAGCGTACGAAGAGGAAAATCGGGATCGCCGCGGCGATCAAAGCTATGATTTTGAAAATCATTGTTCACAGCGGCAGCGCTGTCTCGCCTGCGGGCGAACAGCGTTGGCAGGAGCGTGATGCCGGGCGCGGGCGCGGTATCGAGGTGTGATCACCAGCTCGAAGTTGGCTTTTCGTGGCCATAGCGGCCCCACCCAGCAGCGTCGTTCCAGCCTCGGTTGCGCTCATTCGCGCTGCGTCCCGCTTTTTGCGATTTCTTGGGCGCAGGAGCAGGCTGCTCGGCTAGATCTGTCGTCGCTAGGTCTGTCGTCGCTGCCGTGGTCGACGCTGTCACCGCCGGGGCAAATGCATCGAGCCGTGTGGTCTGCGGTGAATTGGACTGCGATGCGGAATCTTGTCGTTTAATGGGCGCGCTGACAGCGGGCCCGCTCTTGGCGGGCGGAGGCGGCGAGACGATCGTGGAGGGTGTCGGACTGGGGCTCGGGGGAGCGGTCGCAACCGTGCCGGGGCTCGCGGGAACGGCCGCAATCGTGCTCGAGCTCAGGGGAATGGCCGCAATCGTGCTGAGGCTCTGGGAAACGGCCGCAATCACCGACTTGCCATCGCCCTCGTGGCCGGCAATTTGCACAACGACGCCGCTTGCGCTTGCGATCGATCCGCAGACGAGCGCGGCCGAAGCGGCCGCTAGCGGGCGTGACTGATGCATGATGCCCCCCAATCCAACCGCCTTGTCGCGGCCGACCCCGGTCAAGGCTCCCATTATTGGTCGCGCCGGCAGCGGAAAGGTTCAATGGGGGCCTGCCCGCGGTCCAATTGGCGCCGCCGGTCCGCGACCTCGAGCAGGCTGCAGAAGATCGGATTACCGTCGAAGCACTAGAATCGCACGTATGGAGATTGCGGGACGACTTTTCTCGGAGCGAGCGGGCTTCGCGGCACCAATCCACGCTTTTCGGCCGACGGCGGCGCGCTGCGCAACAGCGGGGTGCAATAGCCGCCGCTCTGCATGGAGCCGACGGGGCATTGCGCTTGCTTGAGCGCCGGGCGCAGGGGCTGCGCCGCGGCGGGCAGAACCACCGCGAGGAGCAAGGCGAGCGTGGCGACGGCTCTCATGGCGACAGGTCAAGCCCTTGACGTTGATCGGC
>VAZL01000212.1:0-4160 GCA_005883445.1 Alphaproteobacteria bacterium
CGGCTTGCCCGTCCGTATTTCTTTTCCGAGGACCGCTGGGCCGGCCGCGTTCTATTGGGCACGGTCATCGCCATCGAGCTCTCGGTCGTGGCCATCAACGTCATGCTCAACCAATGGAACAACCGCTTCTATAACGCGCTGCAGGAGCGCAATTGGGACGCGTTCATCTACGAGATCGGCTTTTTCTGCGTGTTGGCAGCGATCTATATCGTGCTCGCGGTCTACCAACTCTATCTCAATCAATGGCTGCAGATCCGGTGGCGGCGCTGGATGACGCGGCACTACCTCGATCATTGGCTGGCCGGCGCCAATCACTACCGCATGCAGCTGCTCGGCGATGCCGCCGACAATCCCGACCAGCGCATTGCCGAGGACATCAACATGTTCATCGATCGCACGCTGACGATCAGCGTCGGGTTGCTCAGCGCGATCGTGACGCTGGTCTCCTTCGTCGTGATCCTGTGGACGCTCTCCGCGGCCGCCCCGCTCCATCTGTTCGGTGCGAGCTTGACCATTCCAGGCTACCTGGTGTGGGCGGCGCTGCTCTATGCCGCGGTCGGAACCACGCTCACCCATCTTATCGGCTGGCCGCTCGTCTCGCTCAATTTCCGCCAGCAGCGGTTCGAGGCCGACTTCCGTTTCAACCTCGTTCGGGTGCGCGAGAACTCCGAGCAAATCGCGCTGCTGGGAGGAGAAACCGCCGAGCGGGAGCGGTTGCTCGATCGCTTCGGTTATGTCGTCGGCAACTTTCTCCTGATCATGCAGCGTACCAAGAAGCTGACCTTTCTGACCTCAGGCTACACGCAGATATCGATCGTCTTTCCCTTCATCGTGATCAGTCCCGCCTATTTTGCCGGAGCGGTTCAGCTCGGCGGACTGATGCAGACCGCGTCCGCGTTCACCAGCGTGCAGACCGCGCTGTCGTTTTTCGTCAACGCCTATCGTTCGCTCGCGGAGTGGCGGGCGGTGATCGCGCGCCTTGACGGCTTCAACATCGCAGCCGAGCGGGCGCGGGCGGCAGCAACGGCGCCACAGGCAATCGCGGTGTCGACGCGCGAGGGCAGAGATCGGGTCGAAATCGACGACCTTCTGGTGCGGCTGCCGCAAGGCACCCCGCTCGTCGCCGCCGACGACATTGCCATCGCGGCGGGCGAGCGGGTGCTGCTCACCGGTCCGTCCGGCTCGGGCAAGTCGACCTTGTTCCGGGCCATCGCGGGTACGTGGCCGTTCGGCGCGGGCACCATCCGGGTGCCCAAGGGGGCCAAGCTGATGGCGCTGCCGCAGCGACCTTATTTCCCGATCGGCACGCTGACGGCCGCGGTCACTTATCCAGACGAGCCCGGCACCTTCGGTGCCGAAGCACTCTCCGAGGTCATCACCGCCGTCGGCCTGCCGGCGCTCGCCGGGCGGATCACCGAGGAGGCGCACTGGAACCGAATGCTCTCGCTCGGCGAGCAGCAACGCCTCGGCATTGCCCGCGCCATTCTGCAGGCGCCCGATTATCTTTTCCTCGACGAAGCCACGGCTTCGCTCGACGAGGCGGCGGAAGCCGCGCTTTACCGCCTTCTCAACGCGCGGCTCAGGCGCACCACGATCGTGTCGATCGGCCACCGCTCGACGCTCGCCGCGTTCCACCGCCGCGGTCTCGTGCTCGAGCGCGACGGTGAGCTCAACCGGCTGCGTGAAGCCGCGCTCGCACCGGCGGCGGAATAATCCCGACAGCCGCTCGCGGCGGCCGGCCTCACCACCAGCGCTCGGGCCAGCCGCGACGGCGGAAACGTTGTGCCAAACGAAGGCCCATGCGGCCAACAGGCATGCCTGCGGCCGCCAGGAACAGCGGTGCGCCGGTTCGCGGCAGACTGCTCCGGCGCATCTCGGGACGGCGCCTGACCGCATCCGAGACCCGTGGAGTGGTCTCATGCGGCGAACTCATCCGATCAGGCGGCGGCCGCCTTCTTGCGGTTGGCCTCGAGCCGGGCATCGACCAGTGCGACCGTGGCATCGATGACGGCATTGCGCAGACCCTTCTGCGCCGCGATCGCCTGCACCAGCTTGTCCGCGCGTTCGATATTGGGCGCACCGTTGTTGAGTGCGCGGGCGGCGGACGACGGCCGTGTGAGTCCATCCGCCGCGGCGGCGTATTTCTCGAACGGCACCAGATCGTCCGGCGCGGCGCCGAGCTTGATGCAGAGGTCGCGCACGAAGTTGTAGACCGCGCGCGACGCCTCGACGTCGCGGTGCACCGCTTCCTTGATGGTGATCGCGCCGTCCTCGGTGACGCAGCGGTAGTTGCCGGTCAGCAGCATCGCCCACTTGGCGAGCGGCACGAATATGGACTCGTGCACCTTGAGCTTCACCGGCAATTCGATCTTGTTGCCGTCACCGGGATCGAATCGGATCGCCTCGATATCGTCCTGCAGCCGGCGGAGAATGGCGGTGTCCTTGTCGGAATCGAAACGCGCGACCTTGAAGTTGGTCGGCAGCGTGACCTGCAGCACGTTGACCTTCTGGTCCGGCGGGCGGATCGCCTGCGGGTCCGGGCTGCACAGCGTGATGAACGCGGGATCGAAGCTGTTCCAGACGCTCGGATCGGTATAGGCGGGCTTCAAGGGATCGGTGTTCAACCCGGGAATGCGCTTGAGGTACGGCAGCGGCGGCATGTTCATGATCGACATGCACGGCACCAGGCCGACGAGGTCGTACTCGGTCGGATCGACGTCGGCGGGGCCGCCCGCGGACACTTTGCCCGGCAGCTTGCGCGAGTCGATCTCGACCGGGTCTTTGCGGCCTCTGATCGGCAAGCGCACGCGAAAGCCCTCGGCGTTGATCAAGTCGGCCTCCTGCGGGAGGCACACGAGCTTCACCTGATGTCCCCCGAACAGCAGCTTGGAGGCCAGCAGCGACCCGTAGGACGCGCCCATGATCAAGATGTTGTAAGTCGCCGGCATAGCGAACCTCCTCCGCGTGGGGGTGTGGAAGCAGGAGAGCGTTGACCTCTCTCGCGCCACCAATGCTATTCGGCTCGCCATCCCCACGCAATTGGGGTCGCCGCCGCATGGCACTCCCCTGGCCGGCGTGAGCCTGCCCGAGCTGCCGTTCGCCGGTGAGCGCCGCCGATGCCGCACTCGATCGGCTCCCTCTCCCGTTGGGAAAAGGAGCCGACCGGCGCCAACATCAGGCCCGTTCTTCTGTCGCGGTGGGTGTTACGAGGTCCCGCCGCCCGAACCGCCGCTGCCGCCCCCGGACGTGCCGCCCATCGGCGGCCATGCGGGCGGAGGGGTGTAAGACGGCGTCGAGCTTGGGGCGGGAGCGGGCTTTGGCGCCGCAGCGGCCTTGGCCTTCGGCTTCGCCTTTTTGGCGCTGCTCTTCTTCGCCGCGACGCGCTTTTTCTTACGGGCCGGCGCGGCTTTTTTCCCCGACTTCCGTTTCTTCGTCTTCGACTTCGCTTTCTTCGCTTTCTTCGCCATCGCGCGGCGGCGTTTCCGGCAAGCCCAGCCAATGCAGGGGGCCTAGGCCCGCCGGTCGCCCAGTCGAGCAGCTCGACCGTGTGGACGATCGGCAGCTTCGTCGCGGCGCCGATCTGCGTCATGCAGCCGATATTGCCGGCGGCGATCACGTCGGGCTTGAGCTTTTCGATATTCCCGACTTTACGGTCGCGCAACCTCCTCGCAAGCTCCGGCTGCAGCATGTTGTACGTGCCGGCCGAACCACAGCACAGATGTCCTTCCGCTACATCTTTCACTACGAATCCAAACTTGCAAAGCAATTCTTTCGGCGCGCGCGTGATTTTCTGACCGTGCTGGAGCGAGCAGGCCGAATGATAAGCGACCACGAGCCCAGTCGGGTCGCGCGTGGACGACAGTTCGAGGCCGCTCAGATACTCGCTGATATCCTTGGCAAGCCGCGACACGCGCAGCGCCTTGGGGGCGTAGGTTTCATCTGTGCGCAGCAGATAGCCGTAGTCCTTGACCACGGTGCCGCAACCCGAGGCCGTGACCAAGATGGCGTCGAGGCCCTCGCCCTCGATCTCGGCGGTCCAGGCGTCGATCTGGCGGCGGGCGGCGGAGAGCGCCTCGGACTCGCGGCCCATATGGTGGGCAAGGGAGCCGCAGCAGCCCTCATCCGCGACCACCACCTCGATGCCATGGCGGGTCAGGAGG
>VAZL01000212.1:4422-36103 GCA_005883445.1 Alphaproteobacteria bacterium
ACCGGGCTGACGCAGCCGGTCAACAGTGCCACCCGGCCGCGGCGGGGAGCGGACGCCGGGAATAGGCGCCGCCCCGACGCGGCGAACTTCGGCGGCAGCCGGGCGGGGGCCAATCGCAGCATGGCCGCAATCGGCTTGAGCCCTAGCGCGGCAAACAAGCCGGCGAATGGCTTACCCATCCGCGCCGCGGCGAGCGCCCGGCGCAGGAGACGATTGTTCGGCAGCACACGGGCGAGAAGCGCGCGGAGCAGGCGGTCGAGGGGAGGTCGCGCATAGGTGGTCTCGATACGCTCGCGCGCGTAGTCGACGAGGTGCATGTAATTCACCCCCGACGGGCAGGTGGTCATGCAGGCCAGACACGACAGGCAGCGATCGATATGCTTGACCACCTCGGCGGTCGCCGGCCGGTCATTCTCCAGCATGTCCTTGATCAGGTAGATGCGCCCGCGCGGCGAATCGAGCTCGTCCCCAAGCAACACGTAGGTCGGGCAGGTCGCGGTGCAGAAGCCGCAATGCACGCAGGTGCGCAGGATGCGGTCCGCTTCCGCGACATTGGGGTCGGCGAGTTGCGCGAGGGTAAAGGAAGTCTGCACTGGGACCGATCACCAACTGCGCCGTATTGGCGGACAGAAGCCCGGCAATGACGAAGAGATCCCCGTCATACCCCGGCCCACATCCGGCCCGGATTGAGCACCCCCCTGGGATCGAAGCTCTCCTTGACCCGCTTCGTCAATGCGGCAACGGCGGCATCCTGGGGCGCGAACACGTCGATCGCCGCGCGCGCGGAGGCCGGTGCGCGGATCAGCGTCGCATGCCCCCCGGCCGCGGCCACCGCGCGCCGCACGAGCGCCGCACCCGCATCGTCGCAGGCGCCGAGCATGGCCCAGATCAGGCCGCCGGCCCAGTCGAAGAACATTTGCGCCTGCGCGGCCGTTGCGATCATCGCGGCGAGCTCCGCGCCCCGGCTCGGCGCGGTCGAAATGCGCCAGAGCGGCGACGCGTGTTGGCCCGAAGAAGCCGATGCTCCGTCAGCGGCAAACGGCGTCACGTCGCGGATCGCGGTCCACAGGGCGCGGGAGGCCTGCTCATCCGCGGTGGCGAACTCGCCGAACGGTTGCATCAGCGCCGCGAGCATGCGCTTGCGGCGGCAATGACCCCCGCCTCGACGCGGACGGCGACCCCGGCCGGCAGATGCGCGGCGCCCGACACATCGCAGGAGGATCCCATAGCGCTGGTCATGGCCTCGATCGCCCGCGCCGGCTCGAGACCGCGGACCAACAGCGTTTGCTCGGTCTCCGGCCGAGGCAGCACCTTGATCGTCACCTCGGTCATCGCCGCGAGCGTGCCCCATGAGCCTGCGATCAGCTTGCACAGGTCGTAGCCGGTGACGTTTTTCACCACCCGCCCGCCGGACTTGAACGTTTCGCCACGGCCGGACACGGCGTAGAAGCCGAGGAAATGGTCGCGCGCGGCGCCGGCCTTGATCCGGCGCGGACCGGAAACGTTCGCCGCTAGGGCGCCGCCGATCGTGCCGCGGCCGGCGACGCCGCCGAGGATGCCGGCGTAGTCCATAGGCTCGAAGGAGAGCTGCTGGCCGTTGGCGGCAAGGAGCGCTTCGATTTCGGCGAGCGGCGTGCCGGCCTTGGCCGAGAGCACAAGCTCCTCCGGCTCGTAGAGGGTGACGCCGGTCAGTGCGGAAAGCTCGAGCGTTAGGTCCGTTTGCGCGGGCCGGCCGATCGCGTTGCACCGCCGCCTCGACATCCTTGGCATCGCGGGGTTGGACGGTGTCGGCCATCGCCGGTTCAGAACCTCGGAATATCCGGAAACGGTACCCGCCCCGAGTGCACGTGCATGCGCCCGAGCTCGGCGCAGCGGTGCAGCGTCGGAAATACCTTGCCCGGATTGAGCAGGCCCTTGTCGTCGAAGGCGCATTTGAGCCGCTGCTGCTGCTTGAGGTCAGCCTCGGAGAACATGGCCGGCATCAAGTCCCGCTTTTCCACGCCCACCCCGTGCTCGCCGGTGAGCACGCCGCCTACTTCGACGCAAAGCTTGAGGATGTCTGCACCGAACTTTTCCGTCCGCTCGAGCTCGCCCGGCTTGTTGGCGTCGTAAAGAATGAGCGGGTGAAGATTGCCGTCACCGGCGTGGAAGACGTTGGCGACGGCGAGCCCATAAGTCTCGGACAGCTCGCGCATGCGCTTGAGCACCTGCGGCAGCCGCGCCCGCGGAATGGTGCCGTCCATGCAGTAGTAGTCGGGCGAGATGCGGCCGACCGCCGGGAACGCCGCCTTGCGCCCGGCCCAGAACAGGAGCCGCTCCTGCTCGGAAGTCGAGACCCGGCAGGTCAAGGCGCGGCAAGATCTTGCGATCGCCTCGATACGGGCGATGAGGTGATCGACCTCCGCGCGCGGCCCGTCGACTTCGACGATCAACAGCGCCTCGACGTCGAGCGGATATCCGGCATGCACGAATTGCTCGACCGCATGGATCGCGGGCCGATCCATCATCTCCATTCCGCCGGGGATGATGCCCGCGCCGATGATCTTGGCCACGCACTCGCCGGCGTCCTCGGACGAGGCAAAACCGACCAATACGGCGCGCGCGCAGTCCGGTTTCTTGAGGATGCGCACGGTGATCTCGGTGACGACGCCGAGCAAGCCCTCCGACCCGGTGATAATGCCCAGCAGATCGTAGCCGCCGGCATCGAGATGCTTGCCGCCGACGCGGACGATTTCGCCCGTCATGAGCACCAGCTCGCAGCCGAGCAGGTTGTTGGTGGTCATGCCGTATTTGAGGCAATGCACGCCGCCGGAATTTTCCGCCACGTTGCCGCCGATGGTGCAGGCGATCTGCGAGGAGGGATCGGGCGCGTAGTAGAAACCGGCGTGCTCTACCGCTTCCGTCACGGCAAGATTGGTCACGCCCGGCTCGACCACGGCGAGGCGGTTGGCGAAATCGATCTCGCGGATGCGGTTGAACTTGGCCATGCCGAGAAGGACGCCATCGGTGAGCGGCAACGCGCCGCCGGAGAGCGAGGTACCGGCCCCGCGCGGCACTACCTTGATGCCTTCGGCATGGCAGAACGCGAGCACGCGACTCACCTGCGGCGTGGTCTCGGGCAGCACGACGACCATGGGAAGCTGGCGATAAGCGGTCAGCCCATCGGATTCGTAGGGACGCATCTCGCGCTCGGCCGCGATCACGCCTTCGCCCGGCACGATAGCGCGAAGTGCCGCCACGATGCTCTCGCGGCGGGCGAGTACGGCTTGGTCCGGCGCGGGCATTGCGAGCGACACCTGCACGCTCCTTGGGTCGATTGCGGGCCGATCGCGGCTCGCTGTCACGCCATGTTTCTCTCGTTACGCCATGTTTATAGCGGCAACGCGGCCTGAAATCGCGCTGTTCCGCAAAAAATTCGAACTGCGTGAAGATTGCGATCGCAAGTCGGCTCGAGCCGACTTGCGCGCTTATGAGGGGCAGGTTTCGGGTCGATCCGAGACCGGCGCCAGGCCGGGCGTCGATCGGAATTCCAAAGAGGAGGAAAACGATGAGGACATTGGTGATCGCCGGGATCGTCGTTGCAGCTTCGACCGGCACGGCATTGGCGCAGGACGCCGCCGCCGGCGAACAGGTGTTCAAGCGATTGTGCTCCCCTTGCCACGACATCGGGCCGGAGGCCAAGGTCAAGCTCGGTCCCCCCCTCAACGGCATCGAAGGTCGCACGGCCGGCACCTTCGAGGGCTTCAACTACTCCCCCGCCAACAAGTCGTCCGGCATCACCTGGAGCGAGCAGCCCTTCGACAAATATATCCGCGCGCCGATGCAAGAGATGCCAGGCACCCGCATGGCATTCGTCGGCATCAAGAATGACAAGGACATTGCGGATCTTTGGGCCTACCTCAAGCAATTCGGGCCCGACGGGGCGAAGAAATGAAACCGGCGGCGGGCGCAATGCATCGCGCCTGCCTCGCCTTACGATTGGTTCGACGCGCAATTGCGATCACGCGCACGTAACGCTTTGGCCTTAGCCGCGTTGCAACGCAGCCGAGCCGGCGTACACTTGCATAGACACGGGATTGCCGCAGGCCGCTGCGTCGCGAGGAGGGTCGAGCCATGTTCAAGGATGTCGTCGTCAACATTTCGGGCCGTGGCCCGCGCGACTTTGCCGCGGACTACGCGACCTCGATCGCCGCAACATTCGGCGCTCATATCGCCGGCATCTCCTTTCTCTACGAGCCGGTGATTCCCGACGGAACGCTCGGAGGCATTCCCGTCGACCTGATCGAGCTCCAACGCGAGGAAAACAGCAAGGTCGCCAATGAGGCTGTGAGCCGATTCGAAGCGGGGGTGAAAAAGGCGGGAATTTCAGCGGAAACGCGCATCCTCGACGCGACGTTTGGCGGCGCGGCCACGCTGTTCGCCCAGATCGCGCGCCGCTTCGATCTCGCGGTGGTGGGCCAGGCCCAGCGCGAGGGCGGAGCCTCCGACGAGCTGCTGGTCGAGGGGGCGCTGTTCGAATCCGGGCGTCCCCTTGTCGTCGTCCCCTATATCCAAAAGCGCGGACTGACGCTCGAGCGCGTGCTCGCGTGCTGGGACGGCGGGCGCACGGCCGCGCGCGCCATTGGCGACGCCATGCCGTTCCTCGAACGGGCGAAGGCGGTCGACATCGTCATTGTCGCCGAAGAGCGCAAGGGCGGCGACGAGATCAACGGCGCCAATATGAGCGAGCACCTCGCGCGCCATGGCGTCGCGGCCAACGTGAAACGCATCGCCAAGGGCGATCTGGCGATTGAAGACGTTCTCTTGTCCTACGCCGCCGACAGCGGCGCGGATTTCATGGTGATGGGCGGCTACGGGCATTCCCGCCTGCGCGAATTCATTCTCGGCGGCGTCACGCGCGGCATCCTGGGGTCAATGACGGTGCCGGTAATGATGTCACACTGACCCCTCGCCATAAGTTTTTGGCGGAACGTCGTTTTCGGCGGTGGAACTTCGCCGTCCGAGCGGCGTTATCTGCCCGCCTTTCTCACCTTGGCGTTGCTTTCCTTGGCGTTGCTTCGTCCCAATCGCGTCAACCGTCGCTTCATCTGCCGGGTGGTCCATGGACTACGCCCTCGTACAACGACCGAAAGTGGACGGCCTACGAACGGCCGGTACGTTCAAGTTCGGCATCGAAGAGGAATATTTCCTGGTCGACGCCGAGACGAAGTCGGTCGTGCGCAACATGTCGCAGCCATTCTTCGAGGCTGCCAAGGCTGCAACGGATGGCCGAATCTCGCCCGAGTTCCTGCAACCGCAGATCGAGGTGATCAGCTCGCCTCACGACAACGTGGCGGATGCGCGCGCCGAGCTGCGCGCTCTGCGCCGAACCATCTCTACGGTGGCGGCCGAGCATGGGCTTGCCATCCTGGCCGCCGGCACCCATCCGACCGCCGCCTGGCGCAGCGCGCAGCAGACCAATAAAGAGCGCTACGACAGCGTCATGCACGACCTGCAGATGATCGGTCAGCGCGACCTCTTGTGCGGGCTGCACGTGCACGTCGAGCTGCCCGATCCGGACCAGCGCATCGACGTGATGTATCGAATGCTGCCCTATCTGCCGCTGTTCCTGGCGCTTTCGACCTCCTCGCCGTTCTGGCAATCGCGACGCACGGGACTGAAAGGGTATCGGCTCGCCGCCTACGACGAGTTGCCGCGCACCGGCGTGCCGGACCTGTTCCGCACGCAGGAGGAATTCGATGCCTATGTGACGGCGCTGGTGCGCGCCGGCGTGATCGCGGATTCGAGCTACATCTGGTGGGCGATCCGCCCATCCCTGCTCAATCCTACGCTCGAACTGCGCGCGCCCGATTCCTGCACGCTGGTCGAGGATGCCATCGCCATCGCCGCGCTCTATCGCACGGTCGCTCGCCACCTTTACGTCAACCCTTGGCGTAACGCCGATCTAGACGCTGTCGCCCGCGCCATCATCGTCGAGAATAAGTGGCAGGCGCAGCGCTATGGCGTTCATGCCACCTTCGCCGCTGAGGAGGGTGCCATGACGGTTGCCGAGATGGTCGAACGCGTGATCTGCGACACTGCGGCCGACGCTGCAGCGCTCGGCTGCACCGCCGAAATTAACCGCTGCCGGGCCATCGTCGGCTCGGGTACATCCGCCGACGCGCAACTCGCCGTGTTCGAGGCCCACATCCAAAGCGGCAGCCCCGGCACCGCGCTGCGTGCGGTCACCGAATGGATCGCGGCGGCGACGCTGCAGTGACCGGCCTCGCTCCGCTTCTTTATCCCTAGGATTTCCCGCTCGGCTGCGGCATCACCGTCTGCACGACGAGGCCGCGCGCGCGCGCGTCGACGACGCCGAGCGCGCGCAACGCAAACAGCGTGAGCATCTGCACCTGCGCGCGGGCTTTGGCGGGATCGTCGGGGACGGCGGGCGCGCGCGAGCCGATGAGGCCCTCGACCAGCGCGCCGACGAGCGCCGGCGCTGCCAGCGCGGCGTCCTGGTCGGGCAGGCGCCCGGCGCCGAGCGCCTTGCGAATGAGCTTTTCGAATTCGCCGGTGAGCGCCTCCCGATAGGCGGCGCGCGCGCCGTCGATTTCGGGTTCGACCGGTTCGGCCATCAACGCGAAGGCGAGGCGGCGCCGCTCGAGCGCGCGCGCGGCGAAGGTGGAGATCGCTGCCGCCAGCGCCGACAAGGGCCCGGGCGCTGCTTTGGCGGCGCCTTCGAGCGCGGCCACCTCGCGCTCGCAAAGCGCCGCCACGAGCGCGGCGACGAGCTCGGTCTTGGACGGGAAATAGCGATAGACCGTGCCGGTGGCGATGCCGGCACGCGCGGCGACCGGCGCGATCTGAACCGCCGCCATGCCGCCCTCCGCCGCGGCCTCGCAGGCCGCCGCCAGGATCGCATCGTGGCGGGCGACGAGCTTGCGGACAACGTTTGCCGTTCGGCGGTAGGGCATCGCGAATCTCGGAAGCAAAAAATGAAGCATGATTCACGAGGACGCAACTAGTGATCCGATTGCGAAGTTCGTAAGCACTCGCGGCACGCACGGTGTGCGCGAACTTCGCCTCGGGGCACTAGGCGGCGCCGTGGCCGCCCCTCCCCCGCGGTGGTATCGTCGCGCGCCAAGGGGGGATGAAAGCCAACGGGAGAAGACATGCGCGCTTTGCGGTGGGTGCTGACCTTGACCGTTCTCGTTGCCGCCGCCACCGCGCACGGCGCCGAGGCAGTGAAAATCCGTGCCAGTTGGATCGTGGCGCCGTCCGACTGGACGCCGCTCCTTCCGGAGAAGCCCGAGCTGATGAAGAACAACGGCAAGAGCTACGTCTTCGAACCGATGCGCTTCCAAGGCACGCCCGCGGTCATCACCGCGCTGGCGAACAACGAGATCGACCTCGGCAACCTCGCCTTTTCCTCGCTCGCACTCGCGATCGAGAATGCGGGGTTGGAGGATTTGCGCATCGTCGGCGACCAGTTCAAGGACGGCAGCGAAGGGCACTACAGCAACCAATTCTTCGTGCTGAGGGAGAGCCCAATCCAGAAGGTCGAGGATCTCAAAGGCAAGATCGTCGCGACCAATGCGGCGGGCAGCGCCGTCGACATCGCCATGCGCGCCATGCTGCGCAAGCACGGCCTCGAGGACAAGCGCGACTATACCGTGGTGGAGGCGCCGTTCCCGACCATGAAGGCCATGCTTAGCCAGAAAAAGGCCGATCTCGCCTCGTTCGTGGCGCCGTTCTCGTTCGATCCCGAACTCAAGCAGATCGCGCGGCCGCTGTTCAGTCAGCGCGACGCACTCGGTCCGACGCAGATGATCGTGTGGGTCGCGCGCGCGGGCTTCCTGCAGAAGAACCGCGCCGCCATGGTCGATTTCTTGGAGGATTCCGTGCGGGTCGTGCGCTGGTACCTCGATCCCAAGAATCACGACGAGGCCGTGCAGATCGCGGCGAGGCTGACCAAGCTGCGCCCGGAGCTGTTCGCGGGCTGGCTCTTCACTAACAAGGAATATTCACGCAGCCCGGATCTGCTACCCGATCTGGCAGCGCTACAGTCCAACATCGACGTGCAGCGCGACCTCGGATTCCTGAAGCGGCCGATCGACGTGCAGACATACACCGATCTGAGCCTCGTCCGGGAGGCGGCGCAGCGGCTGAAGTGATATGGAGTTCCGCTGAGTGGATCGGCTTCGTACGGACGTCACGGCATAACGGCCGCGAAAAGAGATCGAGGAGACGAGAATGCCGCCTGTCGCATCCGCCGTCGGCCGAACCGCAAGGCCGAACATCGATCCCGCCGAATGGGAGCAGCGCGTCAATCTCGCGGCGTGTTACCGGCTGATCGAGCATTTCGGCTGGACCGATCTGATCTATACCCACATTTCGGCGCGCGTTCCCGGCGAGCCCGGCCATTTCCTGCTCAACCGTTTCGGGCTGCTGTTCGATGAGGTGACGGCCTCAAACCTCATCAAGGTCGATCTCGACGGCAATCTCGTCGAAGAGCCCGACGCTCCCATGCACAAGGCCGGGTTCGTCATTCACAGCGCGATCCATGGCGGACGCGACGACGTCGATTGCGTCATTCACACCCATTCCAAGGCCGGCGTCGCGGTCGCGGCCATGAAGGATGGGCTCTTGCCGCTGAGCCAGCATGCGCAGCTGTTCTATGGGCGCGTGAGCTATCACGACTACGAGGGGCTCGCCATCGACATCGACGAGCGGGCGCGGCTGGTCAAGGACCTCGGCGACAACCCCGTGATGATCTTGCGCAACCACGGGCTGCTGGCGGTCGGAAAACGCATTCCGCTCGCATTCAGCAACCTGTTCAATCTGCAGTTCGCGTGCGAGACGCAGGTGCTGGCGATGGCGGGCAACGCCGCTCTCACGCTTCCCGCAGCCGCGGTCTCGGAGCACACCGCCAGGCTCGCCGTCGCCTCTGACGCCCCGTTCGGGACGGAATGGCCGGGCCTGCTGCGCAAGCTCGACCGCATCGATCCTTCGTATCGCACGTGAGGGCGTTCGCCGGCTGATCGTATCGTAAAGGGCTCGCAAGGCGCGGCAATTCATCCGCCCGCTTGCGCCTTCTCGCGCGTGGCCGTGAGCGAGATGGTCGGCGTGAGCGCCTCGGGATCGACCCTGAGGTGGAGGATCGCGGGCTTGCCGGATTTCTGCGCGGCTGCGAACGCCGGAAAGAAATCCGCGGTCTTCTCCACCGTCGCGCCGTAGCCGCCGAAGGCGCGGGCATAGGCCGCAAAATCCGGGTTCTTCAAGCCCGTCCCCACCACCCGGCCGGGATAGTGGCGCTCCTGGTGCATGCGGATGGTGCCGTACATGCCGTTGTCGACGACAACGATGATCACCGGCGCCTCGTATTGCACAGCGGTTGCGAACTCTTGCCCTGTCATCAGGAAATCGCCGTCGCCGGCAAACGCGATGACCGTGCGCTCCGGTGCCAACCGCTTCGCTCCGATGGCCGCGGGTACTCCATAACCCATGGAGCCCGAGATCGGCGCGAGCTGCGTGCCGTAGCGGCGGTAGCGTGCGTAGCGGTGCACCCAGATGGAGAAATTGCCGGCGCCATTGCAGATCACCGCATCGGCAGGGAGCCTTTCGCGCAAGCCCGCGACGATCTCGCCCAGATTGACCGGGCCGGGCACCGTCGTCGGTTTATCGGTCCAGGCAAGGAAGTCGGCGTGGGCGAGCGGGGTTTCGCTCCGCCAGCTCAGTTCGTTCGGCGGCTGGAGCCCTTCGAGCGCGGCGGCGAACGCGGTCGGCGTGGCGTTGATCGCAAGCTGCGCATGATAGACGCGACCGAGCTCTTCGACGCCGGGAAACACGTGCACGAGGGTTTGGCGCGGCCGTGGAATGTCGAGAAGGGTGTAACTCTGCGAGGGCATTTCGCCGAGCCGCCCGCCCACGAGCAGGATGAGGTCGGCGCCCTTCACCCGTGCGAGAAGCTTGGGATTGGGGCCGATGCCGAGGTCGCCCGCGTAGCAGGGATGCGCGGGATCGAACAGATGCGCGCGGCGGAACGTGGTCGCAACCGGCAGCGCGAAGCGATGGGCGAACCGCGCGAGCGCCGCGCACGCGGTCGCCGACCACCGGCTGCCGCCCAACAGCACGATCGGCCGCTCGGCCGCCCACAGCAGCTTCTGCAGCCGGCTCATGTCGCTCGCGCCGGGCCAGATCTCCACCGGCTCGAAAGCGGGCGCGTCGGGCACGGCGACGCGCTCGACCAGCATGTCCTCCGGCAGCGCGATGACGACCGGGCCTGGCCGGCCGCCGGTCGCGGTGTAGAAGGCGCGCGAAATGAGCTCGGGGATGCGGGTGGGATCGTCGATCTCGGTCGCCCATTTGGCGATCGACCCAAACACCGCGCGGTAATCGAGCTCCTGGAAGGCCTCGCGCTCGCGCATCTCGCGCGCGACCTGGCCGACGAACAGAATGAGCGGGGTGGAATCCTGCCGCGCGATATGCACTCCCGCCGCCGCATTGGTGGCGCCGGGCCCACGCGTCACGAAGCAGATGCCGGGCCGCCCGGTCGCCTTGCCGCAGGCTTCCGCCATGATCGCGGCTCCGCTCTCCTGCCGGCAAACGGTGATGGCGATGTCGCGGTCGTGGAAAGCATCGAGCGCCGCGAGATAGCTCTCCCCGGGCACGCAAAACACGTGAGCCACCCCGTGGACGACGAGCTGGTCGATCAGAACTTCAGCGGCCGTCCTTGTGCCGTCATTGGCGCGCATCACGCGTCTCCCGTGGCCTGGCGCTCGCTTTACATCATGCCGCAAGCGCGCGCCGGGAGCAAAATCGGGTCACCGCGCTGGCGGACGGCGGCTACGGCCAGCGACAGACGCGCCTTGTCAGCAAATGGCAGCGATCGTTCGCTGGCGGGCCCACATCCTCACGTCGCCGGCTCGACCGAGACCACCTGGAAGGTATGCATGTGGCCGTCTTCACCGCGGATCGAGACGTATTCGCCGTGGCGAAACGCGTGGTTGCCGAAACGATAGCCGGCCTCGTCGTCGTCCTCCGCGGTCTCGTCATAGTCGAACACCCAGCGCGCGTGCTCGACGCCGCCGGGCTTGTGGACGAGGCGGCCGAACTCGTCGTCCTCGCCATCCCAGAATCGACGCACGCCGCAATGTTCACGGTATTTCCGCCAAAGCTCGACATCGATGTGTCCGTCGGCGTCGAGTGGAGCGACGAACTCATAGCCATGCTCGTCCGAGCCCGAGGGAAATTCCTTCGAGCGGGCGAGATTGAGCCGGATGCGCTTGAGCACATGCGGTAATTGGGTCATGACGGGCCTCCTCGATCGGGCGCAGGGGCCATGGCCAACAGCATAGCACCACGAACGGTTCCGGCCTCGCCGACGTCAGCACGGTTCGATGCCGGACCACGGCCATACCGGCGATGCCGTCGCCACGGAGCGCCAAGCGGATGAATGACAGCGACTGTCAGGAGGGGGTCTTCGCGCTGCTCGCCGACCCCACGACCCATGGCGGCGCGGCGGTTACGCGCATCGACACCCATGCCGCCTCGGTGTTTCTCGCCGGCGCTAGCGCGTTCAAGGTCAAGCGCGCGGTGCGCTTTCCCTTTCTGGACTATTCGACCCTCGCCAAGCGCAAGAGCGCTTGCGAAGCGGAGCTTCGGATCAATCGACCGTTCGCGCCCGAGATCTACCGCCGCGTAGTGGCGATCACGCGCGAGGCGGACGGCGCCCTCAAGCTCGATGGCGCCGGCGCGGCGGTGGAGTGGGCGGTCGAAATGCACCGCTTCGACGAGAATGCGACGCTCGACCGGCTGGCGGCGGCGGGCAAGATCGATGCGGCGCTGTCCGAGGCGCTCGGGCGCGCGGTGGCGGCCCTTCACGCCCGCGCCAGCGCGGTCGAAGCCGAGCCCTGGATCGCGGCGCTCGCCGACTATATCGAGCAAAACGACGCCGCGTTCCGGGCGATGCCCAACCTTTTTCCGCGTGCCGAGGTCGAGCTACTGACGACGAAGAGCCGCGCCGCCCACGCGCACATCCGTCCGCTCATCGTCGAGCGCGGAGATCGGGGGCTCGTTCGGCGTCTCCACGGCGACCTTCATCTCGGCAACATCGTGCTTCTCGGCGGCCGGCCGGTCGCATTCGACGCCATCGAGTTCAGTGCGTTGATCGCGTCGGGCGACGTGCTCTACGATCTCGCCTTCCTGCTCATGGATCTGGTCGAGCGCGGCCTCGAACCCTCGGCCAACGCCGTCTTCAACCGCTATCTTGCCGAGACCAGGCGGACTGAGGACCTCGACGCGCTCGCAGGCCTGCCGCTCTTTCTTTCGACGCGCGCCGCCATCCGCGCCAAAGTGACGGCGGCGCGGCTCGAACATGCCGCGCCCAACGAGACCGCCGCAACCAAGCGCAGTGCCCGCGCATATTTCGACTTTGCGCGGCGGTTCATCGAGCCCAGCGCGCCTCGCCTGGTTGCGGTCGGCGGGCTGTCCGGCACCGGCAAATCGGCGCTCGCCTACGCGCTCGCGCCGCAGCTTGCGCCGGCGCCGGGGGCCGTGGTGCTGCGCTCCGACGTCGAACGCAAGATGCTGCTCGGCAAGGACGAGCACGAGAAGTTGCCGGAAGATGCCTATTCGCCGGCGGTGACGGCGCGGGTCTACGCCACCATCGCCGACAAGGCGCGCCGCGTGCTTGCAGCCGGCCATTCGGCGGTCGTCGATGCGGTCTTTGCGCGGCCGCAGGAGCGCGCGGTCGTGGCGGCGTCCGCCGAAATCCTCGGCGTGCCCTTCCACGACCTGTTCCTCGCCGCCGATCTCGACACGCGTGTCGCCCGCGTGAGCGGGCGCGGCCGCGGTGCCTCCGATGCCGACGCCGCGGTCGCCCGCCGCCAGGAGAGCTACGACCTCGGCGCGCTCGATTGGACGCGCATCGATGCCTCCGGGTCGCCGGAGGAAACCTTCGCCCGCGCGCGGGCGGCGATGGGGCAGTGAGAGCATGACCGGCGATGCGGCACGCAGAGCTGGCCACCGCCGCGGCGGCCTCACGGTCTGCGGCGCGGCAAGGATACGCTAGGCACCATGGCCATCGACCACCGCAAAATCGCCATTGCCATTGCCGGCTTCTCGACCTTCCTCACCCTCTATTCGCCGCAGGCGCTGCTGCCTTCGCTGGCGCGTGAGTTCGGCGTCGGCGCCGCCGAGATCAGCGCGATCATGACCGCAAGTACGCTTGCCATCGCCTTGACCGCGCCGTTCACCGGCGCAGTTGCCGACGTGCTGGGGAGGAAGCGCGTCATCGCGGCTGCGATGCTGGCGATCGCCGTGCCCATGGCCGGTGCGTCACTCGCGCCGGACGTACAAGCGCTCATCGGTTGGCGCTTTCTTCAGGGCTTGCTGCTGCCGCCGATCTTCGCGGTCACCGTCGCCTATATCGGCGATGAATGGCCGCCGGCGCAGGTGGCGGGCGTCGCCGGCATCTATATCGCGGGATCGAGTCTCGGCGGATTCTGCGGCCGCTTGGTTCCCGGCGTGCTCGGCGATCTCATCGGCTGGCGCGGCGCCTTCTTGACGCTGGCGGGCTTGTCGTTGATGGGCGCCGTCACGCTCGCGCTGTTGCTGCCGCGGGAGAAAGGCTTCGTTCGCTCGCAAGGCCTTGCCGCTTCAGCGCGGCAGATGCTGCGGCATCTCAAAGATCCACAGCTTCTCGCCACCTACGGCATCGGCTTCGGTGTGCTGTTCAACTTCATCGCGGTGTTCACTTACGTGAGCTTCCATCTCGCCGGGGCGCCCTATCACTTTTCCTCGACGCTGCTGGGCGCGATATTCGTGACCTATCTCGCCGGCACCGTGATCGCGCCGATGACCGGTTGGATGACGGCCAGGCTCGGCCGCCGGCGCTTCATCCTCGCGGTCATTGCCGCGTGGATGGCCGGCGCGGCGCTCACGCTCGCCCCACCGGTTCCGGCGATCATCGTGGGGCTGACGTTTTGCGCCGCCTGCGGCATGCTGTGCCAGACGATATCGACCGGCTATGTCGCTGAAATCGCGAAGGAGGGGCGCTCGTCCGCCGTCGGCCTCTACGTGACATCGTTCTATATCGGCGGCAGCATGGGCGCCTTCCTGCCCGGGCTTGCCTGGGAGTGGGGCGGCTGGCCGGCCACGATCGCCATGGTGGTGGCCATGCTCGCCATCATGGCCATGATTGCCGCGCTCGCCTATCGGGATGCGACGGCTTAGGGTCGAGCTTCGAGGAGGCGGAAAGGGAAGCGAATGACTGCACCGAGCCCAAGCCATTTCGATTTTCTGCAATCGATCGATACCCCTACGGTATGCAACCTGGTAGAGATCGTCGCGCCCGAGCGTCGCGGGTTCGGCTACACCGTCAAGCACCTGCATTGCCCGTTTCCCGAGCTTGCGCCCATCGTCGGCTTCGCCAAGACGGTGACGTTCAAGGCCAAGGACGCGGTTGCGCTCGGGGACGCCGGCTACATGCAAAGGCGGCTTGATTATCTCGACTATGTCGCAGCCTCGCCGCGGCCGAGCATCATGGTGATGGAAGACCTCGACGGCGAGCATGTGGGCTACGGCGCGTTCTGGGGCGAGGTGCAGTCGAACGTGCACAAAGCGCTCGGCTGCCTCGGCGTGGTCACCAACGGCTCGGTCCGCGACATCCCGATGATCGCGCCGGGCTTCCAGATGCTGGCCGGCTCGATCGTTCCCTCCCATGCCTACGTCCATGTCGTCGATTTCGACATCGACGTGACTGTGCACGGCATGGCGGTCAAGAGCGGCGACCTCGTGCACGCGGACCGCCACGGGGCGGTCGTCGTGCCGATCGACAAAATCGACACCATGAAGACGGCGCTCGACGGGCTCGCCGCGCGCGAGGCGAAGATCATCGCGGCGGCGAAGGCCGGCGGCGGCGTCGCGGCTATCAAGGCGGCGATGAAAAGCTAGGGCGTCGATGACCGCGCGTGCCATCCAGCAACAGGATCGCGCCGAGACCAATCCGGCCTTCAGCTGCCGCAAACTGAAGCTTGGAACCTTCCAAACCAATCTCGACAGCGGCTGCGTGATGTCGGACCTCGACGGTCGGCTCGACATCACCTGGCCGACGACGCTCGGTCTCGCCAGGCTGGCCGAAGAAATGGATTTTGAGGCGCTGGTGCCGGTAGCGCGCTGGCACGGCTTCGGCGGCGCCACCAATCCGCAAGGGCGAGGCTTCGAGGCTTACACCTGGGCCGCCGGCATCGCCGCTTCCACCGCCAAGGCCGGGGTCTTCGCCACCTCGCACATCTCGCTCAATCACCCGATCGTCGCCGCCAAGCAGTCCACGGTCATCGATCATATTTCGGGCGGCCGTTACGCGCTCAACATCGTGACCGGATGGAATCAGCCGGAAATCGACATGTTCGGCAGCCCAATGATGGGACACACCGAGCGTTACGCCTGCGCCGAGGAATGGCTCACCATCGTCAAGCGGCTGTGGACCGAGGACGACGCGTTCGACCACGAGGGCAAGTTCTACAAGATCACCAAAGGTTACCTGCAACCGAAGCCGATCCAGCGACCATATCCCGCAGTCATGAGCGCCGGCGCGTCCGAGCGCGGCCGCCACTTTGCGACCAAATACGCGGATCTTGTCTTTACGGTCATTCGCACCGGCGGCCTCGAGGAATGCCGCGCGCACGTGCAGGCCTACCACCGGCTGGCGCGGGAGGAATACGGCCGCGAGGTCCGGGTCTGGACTGTCGCCAATATCGTGCAGGGCGAGACCGAGAAAGCGGCGCGCGATTTCTATCGCTACTACGTGCACGAGAAGGGTGACTGGGAAGCCGCCAAGAATATGATCGACACGTTCACGCTCGACATCAATGCCCGGATGATTCCGACGGAGCGGCTGAAAGCGTATCAGGAGGCATTCATCGCCGGCTGGGGTGGATTCCCGCTGATCGGCACCAAGGAGCAGATCGTCGATGGATTGCAGGCGTTGTCGCGGGCTGGTGTCGACGGCGTTCTGCTGTGCTGGCCGCGCTTCGAGCAAGGCATGCGCGAGTTTCGGGACATCACCTATCCGCTCGTGCGGCAGGCGGGATTACGGGACTTTGGCTGAACCGTTGCCGCGGGGCCGGGGGCAACCGTTTCGGCGATGACGCGAGGTGCAACATGGACACTCACGACGACGTTGATCTTTGGCACGCGCTTTACCGCCTCGAGGCGAGATATTGGCACGAGGTCGATTGCAATGGCGGACACCGCGCCCACGAATATTACCTGCCGGATGGCGTGATGGTGGTCGGCCACAATCGGTTTCAAGGACGCGACAAGATTCGAGAGTTCTATGCGTGGCGTGAACGCCAGGCCACGACCGCCATCAGCAGCGTGAAGACAACGCGCCATCTGATCAACAATCTATTGGTCGAATCGAGCGGGGCGCGGCGCGCGAAGGTGTTGGGCATCATCAGCTTCTACGGGGCTGCCGTGCGCGCGCCGGCGCCGCAATCCAAGCCGCCGATGCTGATCGCGGACCTGATCGCCGAATGCGTGCTAGGTGAAGACCAGGGCTGGCAATTCCAATCGCACATGTTGCAACCGGTATTCATGAGTCACGAGGCCCCGCCCTCGATGGCGATCGACGCACGCCGCTAGGCGGCCGGCCGCATTCGCCTTCGCATTGGATGCGATCGGCATGACGGCATTTCGCGCCTACGCGCCGCTTTGCCTCCTAACGCGCGCCAGGCTAAGGGTGACGCGATGAAAGACGCGCGCGGCCTCGATGTGACCACCGATGACGCAACTGCCGTAGCGGCGGCGGACGACTTCGCCGCACGGTTGCTGCGTCTCGATCAGGGCGTCGAGGCCATTCTCGACGCCGCAAAGCGCTGGCCCGACACACCGATCGTTCAACTCTACGCTGCGACGTTCTGGCTCTACGGCCAGACCGACGGCGCGCTTGAGACCGCGGCCGTCCATCTGCGCGCGTGCGACGCGCTCGCGATGAACACGCGCGAGCGCGCGCTCCATCGGGCGCTCGCGCTCTGGCATGGCAATGACAATCTGCGCGCCGTCGAGGCTATGGAGGCGATCACCACCGAGTGGCCGAGCGATCTCTTGACCGCCAAGATCGCAGAGTTCCTCTATTACGTGCTTGGCCAGCAATACATGGGACCACGGTTTCGCGCGCACATGCGCCGCCTCGAAGGCGCGCACGCGGAGGATCCGGATTTTCTCGCGATGACGGCGTTCGCCAGCGAGCTGTGCAGCGACTACGCCGCCGCCGAGGCGGTGGCGGAACGCGCGCTTGCGATCGAGCCGAGAAACCCGTGGGCGCAGCACGCCCTCTCCCACGTTCTCATCCGCCAGGGCCGTGTGGCGGAAGGTCTCGCGCGCCTGGAATCCTTCCTCCCGCTGCTTGCGACCTGCGGACGGCCGATCCATTGTCACGACGCTTGGCACCTTGCCCTGCTGCATCTCGAGCAGCTCGACGTGGCCGCGGCGATGCGCGTCTTTCGCACGCACATCTGGGGCATCACTCCGGACTTCGTGGTCGAGCAACTCGACGCCATCGCGTTGCTTTGGCGCATCGAGATGGCCGCCGGGCCCATGGATGCGCAATGGCCTTCGATCGCCGAGCATATCGCCACGCGCGCGATCGAGACGTTCATGCCGTTCATGAACTCGCATTACGTCTACGCGCTCGCGCGCGCCGGGCGGGCTGATGTGGTCGAAGCGGCGCTCGCCGGGGTGCGAGCGCGCAGCGCAGCCGACGACGAGGAAGCGAAACGGGTGTGGGCGCCAGTGGGACGCGCGGTGATCGAGGGGGCAGCCGCCTTCGGCGCCGGCGATCGCGCCCGCGCCGCCGCATTGCTCGATCCGGTCATGCCGATGATGACATCGATCGGCGGCAGCGACGCCCAGGACGACCTGTTTCGCCAGACCTATCTGCGCAGCCTGCAGGCGGCCGGACGGCACGTCGAGGCCGCGGCCTATTTCGATGCCATCACCGCCGCTAAATCTCGCACGCCGCTCGACCGCGCGCTGGCGAATTGATCGCCAAGGTCAGCCCTTGCGCCGCCCATATGCTGGCAAAAATAGGTTGCCGCCCTTCTCATCACCCGCGCAACGCGGGCGATCTCGTGAGCCCGGATCAGGCCTGCGGCTGTGGCTCGAGGCCGCCGGTTTCCGGCCGCGGGCGCGGCTTGCCGGCCGGCGGCACGGCCGAGCCGCGCGGCGTGGCGGGCTCGATCACGGATTCGCGCGCCGGCCGCTTGCCGGCGAGCAGATCTTTGATCTCGTCGCCGGTCAGCGTCTCGAACTCGAGTAGCCCCTTGGCCAGCGTTTCGAGATCGGCGCGCTTCTCCTCGAGAATGTGCTGCGCCTCGGCGTAGCCGGCCTCGACCAGGCGCTTGATCTCGCCGTCGATCTTGCGGCTCGTCTCCTCGGAGACGTTCTGCTGGCGCGCCACCTGGTAGCCGAGGAAAACCTCGTCCTGGTTCTCGCCATAGGCGACGGTGCCGAGCGTCTCGGAGAGGCCCCAGCGCGTCACCATCATGCGCGCGAGCTTGGTCGCCTGTTCGATGTCGGAGGCGGCACCCGAGGTGACCTTCTGCTTGCCGAACACGAGCTCCTCGGCCACGCGCCCGCCCATCATGATGGCCAACCGCGAGGTCATCTGCTCGAGGCTCATGGAGAGCTTGTCGCGCTCCGGCAACTGCATGACCATGCCGAGCGCGCGGCCGCGCGGGATGATGGTGGCCTTGTGCACGGGATCGGTCGCCTGCACGTTGAGCGCGACAATGGCATGGCCGCCCTCGTGATAGGCGGTCAGGAGCTTTTCCTCCTCCGTCATCACCAGCGATTTGCGCTCGGCGCCCATCATCACCTTGTCTTTGGCGTCTTCGAACTCGATCTGCGTGACCATGCGCTTGTTGCGCCGGGCCGCCATCAAGGCCGCCTCGTTGACGAGGTTCATGAGATCGGCGCCGGAAAAGCCGGGCGTGCCGCGGGCGGTCGTCTTGAGATTGACATCCGGCGCCAGCGGAACCTTGCGCACGTGAACCTTGAGGATCTGCTCGCGGCCGACCACGTCCGGGTTGGGCACGATCACCTGGCGGTCGAAGCGGCCCGGCCGCAGGAGCGCCGGGTCGAGCACGTCGGGACGGTTGGTCGCGGCGATCAGGATGATGCCCTCGTTCGCCTCGAAGCCGTCCATCTCAACCAGAAGCTGATTGAGCGTCTGCTCGCGCTCGTCGTTGCCGCCGCCGAGGCCGGCGCCGCGGTGGCGACCCACCGCGTCGATCTCGTCGATGAAGATGATGCAGGGCGCGTTCTTCTTCGCCTGCTCGAACATGTCGCGCACGCGCGAGGCGCCGACACCCACGAACATCTCGACGAAATCGGAACCCGAAATGGTGAAGAACGGCACGTTGGCTTCGCCCGCGATTGCGCGCGCGAGCAGCGTCTTGCCGGTCCCCGGCGGGCCGACCAGCAGCACACCGCGCGGGATGCGCCCGCCGAGCCGTTGGAATTTCCCGGGGTCGCGCAGGAACTCGACGATCTCTTGCAGGTCCTGCTTGGCCTCGTCGACGCCGGCCACGTCCTCGAAGGTGACGCGGCCGTGGGCTTCGGTCAGGAGCTTGGCGCGGCTCTTGCCGAAGCCGAGCGCCTTGCCGCCCGCCCCCTGCATCTGGCGGGAGAGGAAAATCCAAACGCCGATGAGCGCGATGAAAGGAAGCCACGAAACCAGAAGCGACACGAACCAGGGCACGTCGTTCTGCTGCGGACGGGCCGTGATCGACACACCTTTGCCGTAGAGCCGCTGGATCAAGCTGGGATCGTTCGGCGCGTAGGTCTGGAAGCTGCGGCCGTCGGTGAAGGTGCCGTGGATTTCCGGGCCCTGGATCAAAACGTCGCGCACGCGACCCTGATCCACTTCATTCAACAGCTGCGAGAAGGAAATGTCCTGCGACGTGGTGCGCTGGCCCGGGTTCTGGAACAGGGTGAACAGCGCCAGCAGCAAGAGAACGATGATCACCCAAAGGGCGAAGTTGCGCAGATTGGCGTTCATCCCGTGTCCTTCACGGCCGTTGGAAGGTCCGCGGCCCGTTCATATGGCAACTTATAGGCCGATTCACGGCCGTCCGGATACAATTTAAGTGCCGGGGGGACCTCTGCCAAGGGAACCCGGTTAATTCCTGCGGGCAGTCTAACCGGCCTTGCAGGTGACACGGTTGTGACATTTGCCTGCAATTGCGGCAGGCGGGCACCTTCTGCGCGCCGGAGCACGCTCGACCACGAGCTGCATCGAGGTCAAAGTCACGAGCGCTCCGCCCAACGTGCGGCGCAAACGAAATGTTTTGCCCGCCCTTGCCACGGCGAGCGCCTCGTAGAGGTTCTCGAGCTTGCCGAGTCGGATGGCTCCCTCCTCGCCGGCGTGCGCGATGGCTCGCCCGAGCAGGCGTAGCCCCACTTCCGCGGGCAGGTGGGCAAATTTTTCCGCATCGAAGGCGACCGGAGTGCGATCGGACCAGGGGGTGCGGGACAGGGCCTTCATCGCATCGTCGACCGCCATCTCGATCGCGGCCTCGGCGCGCCGCAGCCGCCCCGCAAGGCGCGAGAGCCGGCGCGCGTCTAGCCCCTCGCGCGCGAGCGCAGGCATCAGCTCGCGCAGACGCGCGCGGGTGAAACGCGGATCGCGGTTCGATGCATCATCGGCGAATTCGATCTTCGCGCGCGCGAGGGTCGCAACGAGCCGCGCTTTCGGAATCTCGAGCAGCGGCCGCACCAGCATGATTTCCCGCGTACCGTTCGCGGGCAGCGGCGACGAGCGCGCCATGGCGGAGAGCCCGCCGAGGCCGCTGCCGCGGCTCATGCGCAGCAGCACGGTCTCGGCCTGATCATCGAGCGTGTGCGCGGTGACGATGGTGCCAGCCTTCGCCGACTTGGCGGCGGCCGCAAGCAGCCGGTAGCGCGCCGCGCGCGCGGCTTCCTGCAGTCCGGTCGCCGGCTTCTTGCCCTCCCAGCGCACGGTGCGATGGGGAACGCCGAGCCGGCGTGCCAGGCGCTTGACCGCGCGCGCCTCACCGGCGGATGCGCGCCGCAAGCCGTGGTCGACCGTGACCGCGATGAGCTTCGGCCCGCGCTTGAACGCACTGCGCCAGCGCGCCATCAGCATCAGCAGCGCGGTCGAATCGGGACCGCCGGAGACGGCCAAGACGAGGGCGCAAACGCGCGCGAGCGGAGCAAACAACCTCTTCGCCTCGGCGGCGGAGACCGGCGCCGCCTCGTCAGCAGCGGACACGCTTCTGTTCTCGCTCGACCCCCTGCCTCACCGCGGCCGACGCGCGCGGAAATTTGCGCACGACTTCTCCGAGCGACGCGCAGGCCGCCTCCTTCTCGCCGAGCGCGGCAAGCGACTGTCCGAGGCGCAGAAGCGCATCGGGCGCCTTGGCGGTGGATTCGTATTTGGTCGAGACGTTGAGGAAGGCTTCCGCCGCGTCGCGGAAGCGGTGGCGCTGGAACATGCTTTCGCCGAGCCAATAGGTGGCGTCGCCCACGAGCCGATCATTGGGATATTTGCTCAAGAAGCTATGGAAGGCGTCTTCAGCGAGCGCGTAGTCCTTGCGCAGCACATAGCCATAAGCGAGATCGTATTCGTCGCGCGGGGTCTGCGAGGGCGCGAGCGTGGCGAGCGTGCCGCCGGCAGCCGGGTTCTGCGGCGATTGCCCCAACTGCGGGCCGCCTTGCGGCCCCATGGTTGCGAGATCGAGCGGCGCGGCGGCGCCGCGTCCGCCAGGCGCGCCAACCGGCGGCTCACCCGCATCGGCTCCCACGATGGGGGCCCCGCCGGGCGGGTTGATCGCGCCGAGCGTGTGGGGCGCGCCGGGCGCATTCAGATTCTGGGCGGGATCGAACGCATCGCCGCGCCTGCCGGGCGTGGCGGCCGGAGGCGACGGCGCCGGCGGGTTTTGCGGGCGCGATTGCGCCGCTCCCCGCGGCACGCCCTCCTCCTGCATGCGGCGGACCTGGCCCTCGAGCTGCTGGTTGCGAAATTGCAGCTGCTCGATCGCCCCGGTCAGCTGCCGAATCTGGGCTTCGAGGCGATCGATGCGCAACATGAGATCGGGAGCGGAGCTTTGCGCCGTGCGCTCCGCGTCCGCGGACGGCGCGCTGCCGCCCATGCGCTCACTTCCGTTAAAAATACCAAACAAGCCGAACGGCCGTTCGGTCTCCTGGGCCCAAGCCGGGCGCAAAGTGGGGCCCACACCGGTCATGGCCGCGCAGATGAGCGCAGATGCCGTCGTCACACGAAGCGCGAAGCGTGCCATGGCAATCTTGCTGTATTGGAACCCTGCAATACCATACGAATCCCTGCGTCCAAATTGTGACTGACGCTGCGTTAATAAATTCCACAACTGCTGCAACGGCGGTGCTGCGGCTGCGTCATGCGGCCGGCTACTCGGCCGGCCGGTCGGCCGGCGAGAGCCCCCTGCGCGCCTTGCGCCATTCCTCGAACCGCTGCATCACCGCGAAGAACGGTGGGACGAACAGCACCGCCAGGCAGGTCGACGCGATCATTCCGGTGAACACCGTCATGCCGATCGACACGCGTGCGCTGGCGCCGGCGCCGCTCGCGAGCACGAGCGGCACGACGCCGAGGATGAAGGCGAGTGACGTCATCACGATCGGACGAAAGCGCGCCCGCGCGGCCTCGGTCGCCGCATCCAGGATCGGCCTTCCGGCGGCGCGCAGCCCGATCTGGACATAGAGATTGTTGTTGAGCCCGCTCTCCGTGAGCGCCGAGAGCGCCAAGACCGGCCCGATGAACGAGAGCGGGACCGAAAGGATGACCGAGATCGGGGCGTACCAGCTTTCGTATTGACCGGCGAGCACAAGATAGACGAGCAGCAGCGCCAGCGCGAATACGATGTACATCTGATTGCCGACGAGCTTCTCCTGATAGGACATCGCGCTCCATTCGAAACCGGTGCCCGGGGGAAGCGTACGCCGGGCGATCTCTTCCATCAGCGTCAGCGCCTGGCCCGATGAGACCCCCTGCGCCGGCAGGCCGATGATCGTCGCCGTCGGATAGAGATTGAACAGGCTGATGAGGGACGGACCGACCGTCGGGCTGATCGTCACCAGCGTTCCGAGCGGAATCATTTGCCCGTCCTTGTTGCGCACGAACATGTTCTCGATGTCCTCGAGCCGCAGGCGGGATTGCGAGTCGGCCTGCACATAGACCTGGAACACCCGGCCGAATTGGTTGAACTGGTTGACGTAGGTCGATCCGAGATAGCCCCCGAGCGCGGCGAACACCTGGTCGAGAGAAACCTGGAGCGCTTCGGTCTTCACCCGGTCGACCTCGAGCCTGTATTGCGGAACGCTCGAGCGGAACGACGCCAGCGCCATCTGCAGGGCCGACTGGGTCTTGGCATTGGCAACGATCGCGTTGGTGACGCTCTGCAGCTTGGCCATGTCGAAGCTGCCGTCGCGCAGCTCGACCTGCATGGTAAAGCCGGCGTCGTTGCCGACGCCCTGGATCGGCGGCGGCGGCATCACCAGGATATCGGCCTCCGGGATGGCGCCGAGAGCGGCGTTGAGGTTGTTGAACAGCGACATCAGGTCTTCGCCTTTGCCGCGCTCGCTCCAATCCTTGAGTATGATGTAGGACACGCCGGCGCTGGACAGCGTCGCGCTGTTGTCCAGCGCCGACACTCCGGCGATGTTGACCACGCGCGCGACGCCCGGCGTTTTGCGCGTGATCTCGAACACCTTATCCAATGTTTTCTGCGTGCGCTCGAGCGAGGCGCCGTCGGGCAATTGCACGAGCGCGATCATGTAGCCCTGATCCTCGATCGGCAAAAAGCCGGTCGGCACCCGCGAGAACCAGTAGCCGGTGACGGCGATGAGCGCGAGCGCCACCGCCGCCATCAGCAGGCTGCGGGAGACCATGGCAGCGATCAAGCCCGCATACCAGCGCTCGATCCGGTCGTAGACGCGATTGAAGGCGCGGTAGAAAACATTGCGCCGCTCCGGTGGCACCGCCGGGCGCAGCCACATCGCGCTTTGCGTCGGCTTTAGGGTGGCGGCGTTGATGGCGCTCAGCAGCGCGGTTGCCGCGATCACCAGCGCGAACTGCGCATACATGCGGCCGGTCAAGCCGGGCAGGAATGCGGCCGGCAGGAACACCGACATCAGCACCAGCGTGATGCCGATGATCGGACCGAGCAACTGGCGCATGGCGGCGCTCGCGGCCTCGCGGCCCGACATGCCCTTCTCGATGTTGTGGACGGCTCCTTCGACCACCACGATCGCGTCGTCGACCACGATGCCGATGGCCAGCACGATCGCGAACAGGGTCGAGAAATTGACCGTGAATCCGAGCGCCGCCATGGCCGCGAAGGCGCCGATGATGGTGACCGGCACCGTCGTCGCCGGAATCAGCATCGCGCGCCAGTCCTGCAGGAACACCAGGATGACGATGAGCACGAGGAAGGCGGCTTCGTACAGTGTCTTATACACCTCGTGGATCGACTGCTCGACGAATTTGGTGGTGTCGAAGGGGATGTCGGAGATCAGCCCTTGTGGGAACTCGCGTTTGAGCACGGCCATTTTGTCGTGCACTTCGTTCGCCACGTTGAGCGCGTTCGCGCCCGGCGCCTGATAGATCGCCAGCCCCGCCGCCGGCTGGCCATCGAGGGTGAAGACCTGCCCGTAGGTCTGCGATCCGAGCTCGACCCGCCCCACGTCGCTGAGCCGCGTGATCTCGCCGGCGCGGCCGGTCTTGACGATCACCTGCGCGAATTCGGCCGGCGATTCGATGCGGCCGATGAGGCGGATGCTCTGGTCCTTCAGTGGCCCCACGATGCGGCCGACCGGTGCATTGGTGTTGGAGTTCTGCAGTGCGGCGATGACCTCGGCGACCGCCCACGCCGGGCAGGCGGGCGATTTCGTCCTTGAGCTTGATGGTCGCGTAATTGGCGAGATAGAGGCTGTCGTAGCGCGCGTCGGGCGACGTCAACGTGACGATCTGCAGGATCGCCGTCGAATTCTTCTGCACGACGACGCCCTGCGCCTGCACCGCCTGCGGCAGCGAGGACAGCGCAGCCGATACCCGGTTCTGTACCAGGACCTGCGCAATGTCGAGGTCGGCGCCGATCTTGAACGTCACCGTCAACGAGTAGCTGCCATCGGCGCCGCTGTAGGACTGCATGTAGATCATGCCTTCGACGCCGTTCACCTGCTGCTCGATGGGCAACGCGACGGTATCGACGAGGGTGCGGGCGCTTGCTCCGGGATAGCGCGTGGTGACTTGCACCGTCGGCGGCACCACGTCGGGGTACTGCGCCACCGGCAGCGCAAACATGGCGACGCCGCCAATCACAATCATCAAGATGGCCAGCACGTTCGCAAGAACGGGCCGCGCGATGAAAAAATCGGAGATCATGGCGCCGCTGCTATTTGCCGCCCGCGGCAGAGGCCGGCGTCGCAGCGAGGGTCTCGAGCTGCGGATCGACCTTCTGACCCGGGATCGCCCGCAGGATGCCGGCGACGACGATGCGATCGTCGGGCTTGAGCCCGCTCTCGATCACACGCAGGTCGCCGACCCGGGGACCGATCGTAACCTTGCGCTGCTCGACCGTATTGTTTTGGTCGAGCACGAGCAGGTAGCGTCCGCCCTGATCGCTGCCAAGCGCGGCATCCGGGACCAGCAGGGAGTCCTGCTCGTCGGCGGCGCCAACCCGCACGCGCACGAAGTTGCCCGGCACCAGCACCTGATCCGAATTCCCCAAGATGGCGCGCACGGCAAGCGTTCCGGTCGCCCGGTCGATGGAGGGAGAAACGTAATTCAGCGTGCCCCGATACGGATATCCTTTGTCGGTCTGCAGTCCGACTTCGATCGGGTACTGCTTGAGCTCCTCCGCGGTCATGCCGAGCCGCCGCATGTCCGCGCGAATGTTCAGCACCTCCTGCTCGTTGATGTTGAAGTTCACGTAAATCGGAGCGGTTTGGACGATGGTGGCGAGCTGGGTGGGGCCGTTGGCGCCTACCAGTTCGCCCAGCGACACCTGGCGCGCCGTGACGATGCCGTCGAAGGGAGCCTTCACCTCGGTGTAACCGAGGTTGAGCGCGGCCTGCGCGGTATCGACCTCCGCCTGCTTGAGCCGGGCCTGCGCCGAGTCGCGATTGGCCGTTGCATTGTCGAGCGCTTGCTTCGATGCGACCTGGCGGCTCGCGAGCTCGGCCTGCCGTTCGTATTCCGCCTCTGTCTGCTTCAACGTCGCTTGGGCGCCGACCTGGGCGGCGCGCGCCTGCTCGAGCTTGAGCTTGTACGGCTCGGGCTCGATGACGAAGAGGGTTGCCCCCTCCTTCACCTGGTCGCCGTCCTTGTAATTGATCTTCTGCAAGAAGCCCTGCACCCGCGCGACCAGGTTGGTGGTGTTTATCGCCGAGGCATAACCGGTGGCTTCGAGATAGCGGATGACCTTCTGCTGCACCGACATCGCCACCGTGACCTTGGGCGGCGGCGGCGCCACATAGCGGTTCTCCTGCCCGCAGGCGCAGAGCATGAGCGTGAGCGCGGTTGCTGTGCAAGCGACAAGCCGCGAACGCGCAGCCCTCGGCCGGTCAATCGTCATCGCGCGACCCCAACCTCTATCGTCGAAGACCTTCACGGCCGCCGCAGTGCGTCGCGCGACCTCGCGGACCGAAGTTACGATCCCGCGTTTGAAAGTGGAAGCCGGTTTCGACGCCCCAAAACACAACCGGCGCCCGAAGGCGCCGGCTGTCCCCTTCCCCCGTGTTGCTTTCATTCACGAGCTGGTACTGAGCACCGTTACCGCGCGACGGTTCTGCGACCAGCATGAAATGTCGTTGCACACCGCGACCGGGCGTTCCTTGCCGTAGGAAATGGTGCGCATGCGTTGCGGCTGGACTCCGCGCGACGCGAGATAGTCGCGCACCGTCTGCGCGCGGCGGGCGCCGAGCGCGATGTTGTATTCGCGCGTGCCCCGCTCGTCGGCGTGGCCTTCGATGGTGAAGGTGTATTGGTTGTAGATCTGCAGCCACTGCGCCTGCTTCTCCAGCGTCGCGATCGATTGCGACGTAAGCTCCGAAGAATCGGATTCGAAGAAGACGCGGTCGCCGACATTGACCACGAAATCCTGCTGACTGCCGGGCGGCGCACTGCCGCCGGCCTGCGGATCGTAGGGTCTGTTCGCGCAAGCGGCCGCGGCAAGCGCCAACGCCAGAACGCCGGCGAATTTTGTCGCGCGGACGACGCGCATAACGACATTCGTCATTCCGCTGCCTCCATGGTTGCGTCGTTACCGCACATGCCGCAGGTCTAGCAGGTGCGTGGTTAAGCGAAGGTTCTTGTCGAGCTTGATCGGGCGTTGCCCAGATCGCTCAATGTCGAGAAAAAGGCGGAAAACCCCCACCGGTGGTTAATGCCCGGTGAATGCGGCGCCTTCTCGACCCCCGCGAGTTCCATGTTGCCCCCCTCATACGCAGTAGGTCTTACTGCAACAGCGGCGACCAAGCAGGATCGGACGCGTAGCTCGGCGTCTTCAAAATTTGCTCGTTGCGGCCGGTCACATCCACCGTGTAGAGCATCGGCCCGCCGTCGCCGCCGGGGTCGCGGAAGAACATGATCACGCGGCCGTTCGGCGACCAGGTCGGTCCTTCATTGTGATAGCCTTCGGTGAGAATCCGCTCGCCTGATCCGTCCGCGCGCATGATGCCGATCGCGAACTTGCTCTCCGTCTGCTTGGTGAAAGCGATGTAGTCGCCGCGCGGCGACCATACCGGCGTCGAATAGGCGCCCTCGCCGAAGCTGATGCGTTGCGCCTCGCCGCCGTTCGCCGCCATGATGTAGATTTGTTGCTTTCCGCCGCGATCGGACTCGAAGCTGATGCGCGTGCCGTCGGGCGAATAGGAGGGCGCGGTGTCGATGACCTGCGTGTCGGTCAAGCGCGTCGTCGCTTTCGAGCGCAAGTCCATCACGAACAGATTGGAATTGCCGCCGCGTTGCAAACTGAAGATGACGCGCTGACCGTCAGGCGAGAAGCGCGGGCTGAAGCTCATGCCGGGGAAGTTGCTGACGATCTCGCGCTGCCCGGTCTCGATGTTCATGAGATAGACTTTGGGATCGCCCTGGCTATAGGACATGTAGGTGATGGTGTCGGCCGCCGAGGAGAACCGTGGCGTGAGCACGAGGTCGTCCCCGCGGGTGAGATAGCGCACATTGGCGCCGTCCTGATCCATCAACGCGAGCCGCTTGATACGCCGCTCCTTCGGACCCGATTCGTCGACGAAGACGACGCGGCTGTCGAAATAGCCCTTCTCGCCGGTGATCCGCTCGTAGATGGCGTCCGAAATGATATGAGCGATGCGTCGCCAATTGTCGGCGGTGGTATTGTATTGCTCGCCGCGCAGCTGTTGGCCGGCGAATACATCCCACAACCGGAACTCGGCTTTGAGACGGCCGTCGGATTGAGTGATGCGGCCGGTCACCAGCGCCTGAGCGTTGATCTGCCGCCAGTCGGGAAAGCGCGGCAGCGTGTCTATGGTGGAAATTTTCTCGATATAGGCGGCGGGATCGATGGGCGCGAACAAACCGGAACGCCGCAGGTTCGAGGCGATGATCAGGCTCACGTTGCGCGCCCCCGCCGGATCCTGCAGTCCGACCCCGACGAAGTCGGGGATCGCGATCGGCACGGGTTGCACGTTGCCCTGCGTGACGTCGAGCTTGAGCACCGCCGCCGCCCGCTGCGGCGAAAGGCCCGCGAGCGCGCCTGCCGCGGCGCCGGCACCCAACATGATCACTCGCCGGCGGCTCAAGCGCCTCGCCGTTGAATCGGCGTCAATCGTGGCTCGCCCGCCTGACGCAATGCCGGCGACGGTTAGCCGCGGATCATGTCGCGTGGGTCGAAGGTAATCTCGACGTCTTTCCATTGCTCGTAATGTTCGGGCTTGAGCATGTCGTAAGGTTGGCCGCGAAAGAGCGCGCGGATGGCGCTGTCGCGGGCGGCCATGAACAGCGGGCTCGTTCCACTGCTCAGCACCACCGGCGGAGCGGCCAGTTTGCCGTCGCGGTTGAGCTTGATCCTGACCAGCACCACCAGTTCCTGCGGATCCTTGGCACCGGCCGGTACCGTCCAGAGCTGCGCCAGCCGCGCGCGCAATGCTTCCAGTTCGCTCAGCGACAGTTGCGCCGCGGCGCCGTTCGACAAGCCAAGCGAGGGCGCGCTGTTGAGCGTCTCGCCGGCGGCTGCCAGTCGCGTCGAATCGCGCTTGTCGAGCAACGCTGCGACCTGCTTGGGATCGAACTTGGGCGTCGGTGGGGCGGGCTTTTTCGGCGGAGTCGGCGGCTTAACGTCGGCCTTTTTCGGTTCGGGCTTCTTGGCTTCGTCCTTCGCCAGCGCGTCGGCGATCGGATCAGGCTTGGTCTCGGCTTGTTTCTTTTCCGGCTCGGACTCGGAGGGCTTTGCCTCCGGTGCCGGCGGCGGCTCGCGCGCGGCCTTGACTTCCTTCTTTTCCACCACCTTCGCGGTGGGATCCTCGACCGGCTTCGCCTCGGCGACCTTTTCCACCAGTGGCTTCGGCGTCTCGGCTTTTGGCGCGTCCTTGCTGCCGGCGGCGATCTTGGAGAAATCAGACGCGGTCACGAGGTCGACGGGCAGACCTTCGGTCGACGACACGGGCAGCGACGTCGCTGAGAGCGACCACACGCTCCACAGCAACACCGCGGCATGCCCGACCGCCGATATGGTGTAGGCCGTCCTCATTGCCCTCATCACGCGATCAGCGCGCCGAGGCCTGCTGCTCGCTCTCTGTCACCAACGCCACGCGGCGGAAGCCGGCGGCCGATATTTGCCCCATCACCTTCATGACCGTGCCGTAGTCGACCTGTCGGTCGCCGCGCACGAAAATGCGCTCCTCTGCCCCGCCGCGGGCCTCGGTGATGGCCTTGAGCTTGGGGACCAGTTCCTCCACCGCAATTTCGGTATTTTGGAGGTAGACCTGCCCGCTCTGGTTGACCGAAACCGTCAGCGGCTCTTTGTCCTGATCGAGGGTCTTGGCCTGGGTTTGCGGCAGGTCGAGGGGCACTCCCACCGTCAGGAGCGGGGCCGACACCATGAAAATGATCAATAGGACCAGCATGACGTCGACCATCGGCGTCACGTTGATCTCAGCCATGACCGGGCGACGGCGATGCCGCCTGCCGGCGACCGCGGCAGTGCCGCCGTTCATCGCCATTCACGTCCCCCTATCCCCGTTCGTCGATCTGCCGCGATAGAATCGCGACGAACTCGTCGGCGAACCCCTCCAGGCGCTGGGCCTGTTTGTTCACGTCGGACACGAACTTGTTATAGAAAATGGTCGCCGGTATGGCGGCGACGAGGCCGATTGCGGTCGCGAACAGGGCCTCGGCGATGCCGGGAGCGACCACCGCCAGCGAGGTCGACTGCTGGCCGGCGATGGCCCGAAAGCTCGTCATGATGCCCCAAACAGTCCCGAACAGGCCAACGAAGGGGCCGGCCGAACCAACCGTCGCCAGCACCAGAAGGTGGCGCTCCAGGCGGGCGATTTCGCGCTGGATGGTTACATCCATGACCTTTTCGATGCGCATCTGCAGGCCGGCAAAGGAGCGTGGCTGACCCTCGAGGCTGCGCTTCCATTCCCGCATCGCCGCCACGAACAGCGCCGCCATCGAATGGGTCGGCCGCGAGGCAAGGGTCCGGTAGAGCTCCTCCAAGGACTGGCCGGACCAGAATGCCTGCTCGAAGCTATCCATGGCTCGGCGCGTGCGCGAATAGAGGATGAGCTTCTCGATCGCAATCGCCCACACCGCGACCGACGCGACCAGGAGCCCGACCATGACGAGTTTGACCACGAAGTCCGCGTGCTGGAACAAATCCCAGATCGAAATCGGCGCGCCGGACGGCATGGCATCTCCTTGCGGCTCTGTCTCTTCCGGCTGTCCCGCCAAAGGTGTCCAAACTAGGGCGCAAGACGCGCCGCCCCCAAGGCTAGCTGGCGCCGATTGGATTAATGCCGGGTTACCGGATCGCCTCGCGGCAGCTGTGGCGCCGGCACCACCCCGCCGGCCGAAGGGTTTTCGCGAACGTGAAACCGCCCCATTGCGTGAGGCCTAGCGTACCGCCGATCAGCCACGGATGCGCTCCTGATCGGGGCGCATGGCCGTGCGCAGCGCCTTGGGAATCGGCCGCGCCCGACCGCCGCAAACGAAGGCGACGCGCACGCGCGCCTCGACCAGAAGCTCGTCCGCCCGCAGGATCTGCTGCTTCAGCGTGATCGAGGCGCCCTTCACCTCCTCCGGCGCGGTCACCACCTCGAGCACGTCATCCATGCGCGCGGACTTGAGGAACTCGATCTGCATCGAGCGCACCACGAAGGCGAAACCTGGCGCCTCGGCGCTTGCCTGTTCGAACAGCACGCGATGTCCGGCGCCGACAAGGCGCAAATGATTGGTGCGGCCGCGCTCCATGAAGCGCAGATAGGTGGCGTGATAGACGATTCCGGAAAAGTCGGTGTCCTCGTAATAGACGCGAACGGACATGACATGACGGCCATCGCGCAACTCGCCGTCGAGCGCGTTCATCGCCACGGCACGCGTGCGCCCATCGCTGCCTCCCAGTTCTTGCCGTCGAATGGTTTCGGCGAGACCGCGGCA
>VAZL01000949.1:0-2182 GCA_005883445.1 Alphaproteobacteria bacterium
TCCGGGCTACGTAATGACTACTTGCTCGGCCAATGCATGCTCGCATCCGTCATTGCTCCTGCTGCAGGCCGAATTCGCGGACGCTGGACGCGAGGTCGTCGAGCGTTTGCGCGATCACCTGCTGGAATTCGTCCGCCGTGGACGAGATCGCGATGGAGCCGGCCTTCTCGATCATCTCCCGGTAGTCGGGGGAGGCGACGGCCGTTCTCGATCAGGGTGGGGATGTCGGGCAGGTTCTTGAGCCGCTCGGGCGCCGTCACCGCCAGGAGCTTGAGCTGCTTGGCTTGGTATTGCGGGACGATCGCCAGCGTCGGCGAGACGTAGAAATCAACGCGGCCGGCCACCAACTCCTGCACCACCTGGGGACCGGTGCGGAACGGGATGCGGTTCATGGCGATGCCGGTGAGCTTCTCGAGCCGGCGGGCGAGCATCTCCTGCGCCGAGCCGGCGCCGATGGTGGCGTAGCTGACCTCGCCGGGATGCGCCTTGGCGTATTGCACGAACGCCTTGAAGTCATCGGCGGGAACCGCGTTCGCGAGCGCGAGCCCGTAATAGTATTTGGCGATGAGCGAGACCGGGGCGAGATCGCTCAGCTTGAACTGCGCGTTCTTGTAGAGGACGGTGTTGATCGGGTCGAAATGGGTGCAGAGCAGCAAGGTGTAGCCGTCGCGCGGCTGCGACAGCACGTCGCGCGTCGCGATCATCCCGGCGGCGGCCGGCTTGTTTTCCACGATCACGCGCTGGCCGAGCGCCTCGCCGAGCTTGTCGGCGACGAAGCGTGCCGGAATGTCGGTCGGTCCGCCGGCGCCGAAGCCGACCACGAGCCGCAGCGGCCGCGTGGGATATGGCTCTTCCGCGCGCGCCGCGCCGCCGGCGGCGAGCGCGAGTAGCAGCACCGCGCAGCCGAGCTTCATGTGAGACATTGTGCCGGTTATACAATGCTTCACGTGTGTTTCATCCCGATTGCGTTGCTCGCGCACCCGCGTCGTGGCCGAGATGATGCAGCAGCGATTTCTGATATTGCAGAAATTCGACGCTGAGCGGATCGCGCGGCCGCGGCAGGCGAATGGGCACCTCGGTCTTCACCATGCCGGGATGCGGCGTCATCACCACGACGCGATCCGCGAGATAGACCGCCTCCGCCACATTGTGCGTCACGTAGACCACGGTCTTGCGCGTCTCCCGCCAGACCTCCGCCAGCAGGCGCTGCATGTCGTCGCGCGTGAGCGCGTCGAGCGCCGCGAACGGCTCGTCCATCAGCAGCACCGAGGGATTGTACGCGAGCGCCCGCGCGATGGCGACCCGCTGCTGCATGCCGCCGGACAAATGGTGCGGGTACGACTTGACGAATTTTTCGAGCTTGACCAGCTTGAGCTGCGCGAGCGCGATCTCTTCGCGCTCGACCTTGCCGACCCCCCGCATCTCGAGCCCGAAGGTCACGTTTCCGAGCGCGGTGCGCCACGGGAACAGCTGGGCGAAATCCTGAAACACCACGCCGCGGTCGGAGCCGTGACCGCTGACCGCTTTGCCGCCGATGCGGATCTCGCCCGCGGTGGGGGCGAGAAAGCCGGCGATGACGTTGAGTAGCGTCGACTTACCGCAGCCCGAGGGCCCGACGATGCAAAGGAACTCCGAGGCCTCGATGTCGAAGCTGACGCCCGCGACCCCCGGGACCTCCCCGGCGGGCGTGTCGTAGACGAGCGAGACGTTGCGGACTTCGATATGGGGCATGAGCTGCGTGCTGCTGTCATAAATGGTATGCGCGTTTGTGGCCAGACGCGCGCGATCCGGGCGGGGAGAGTTTCGCTCGAATCGGATTCGGTGTAGACAGGGGCAAACGAGGCCGGACAAATAGCCGCAAGGCTCGAGCACTTACCAGGAGCAGTCGAATGGGACCGCACGCCGCATCGAGGCCGCTGACGTTGTCGGAGCAGGCGGACGAGCTCGAAGAGAAATTGATGAACGAGCTCAACGACAAGATCGCCACCAAATCGGCGCTGTTCAACATGGGCGACGGCAGTCTCGATTACGTCGGCGGGGCCGAGCTGCAGGCGCGCAATCCGGGCAAGTATTTCCTCATGGGCGCCGATCCGCGGCTGCCGAAGATGCCGGACAAGCCCACGCTCATCGACTTCTTCAAGCACCGGTTCGTGTCGATGAACCACCTGCTGCAGGGCGCGAC
>VAZL01000949.1:2208-3700 GCA_005883445.1 Alphaproteobacteria bacterium
ATTGGGGCGCGCAGCTGATCGAGCCCTATGTCGACGAGGAGGTGAGCTGGGCGGTGCGCGTGCATCAGGCGCTGCGCTTCTTCCCCGACGAGTCGGTCGGCTACAAATACCCGGACATGTACCTCAAATATTTCGGCCCCGACTACCAGCCCGAACCCTACATCGTGGAGGAATACAAGCGCGCCCGTGCCCACAAATATTACATGACCGCGCGGCTGATCTGCGTGAACGACATCTATTCGTTCGATCCCAATGCCAAGGTCAACCTCGACGATTTCGTCGACATCATCGGCCGCAATTTCAAGCAGCCGAAGGAGGGCCTCGGCTTCGACAACACGCCCTCCTCGCACATGTGGCGTACGCTGATGTGGCCGACGCGGTTTTTGTAAGGTCGTCGACACACCTCTTCCGTTCATTCCCGCGCAAGCGGGAATCCAGAGCCACCTGCTCCCGATTCGTGATCTGGGTCCCGCTTTCGCGGGGACGAACGGATGTTAGACGAGTTCCGCGCAATCGGGACGCGTTCGTCGCGTGGGCCATCAAGTCGTCTTTATTGCGGAGAGTTCAAGCCAAACGCCACACGCGAACCGGCTGCTCGTAGCCGCGGATCGGTACGTCTCCGAGCGGGACCGCATCGACATCATCGATCGCCTGATGGACCGTGTCGGATATCAGGAGCTGCGACCCGAATTCCTTGTTGAGGCCCTCGATTCTGGAGGCCAAATTCACCGTGTCGCCGATCACGGTGTATTCCTTGCGTCGCGGCGAGCCGACGTTGCCTGCCACCACGTGCCCAAGATGCAGTCCTATGCCGATACGCAGCGGCCAATCGCTGCGGACATTGTGTTGCTCGATCGCGGCAAGCATTTCGCGCGCGGCCGTGACGGCGCGCCGCGGCGCGTCGGGATCGTCGAGCGGCGCACCAAACAGCGCCAGGAAGCCGTCCCCGAGAAACTTGTTCACGATGCCGCCATTGCGATCGACGATCTCGACCAGGACCGTAAACGCTGCGTCCAATCTGTCGACAACCTCCTGCGGAGTGCGCCTGCGCGCTGCGGCCGTAAAGCCACGGATGTCGACGAACATGACGGCGACTTGCCGCGCATCGCTGCTGGTTGTCGAGCCGGCGGCCAGCAGGCGGTCCACAACCTGGGGCGAAACGTGTTGGCCGAACAGGTTGGTCACGTAGTCGCGGGCGGTTGCCGCCGCAAAACTTGCTTCGAATTGCCGGCGCAGTTGCACGCCGACCGCGCCGGCGAGAACCCCGCAGGCAAAAATGACGGCACTGCGCGAGATCACAAACGCCGCCGCCAGCATCGGGTCGCCGGCGCTTGCCTGCGCGGCGGGATGAAACAGCGCGAGTCCGAGCAGCTCGGCCGCTGCCACGAAACCGGTGAAAGTCGAAAGCCAGAAGTCGAGGCGCAAGGTCGAGAGAATGATGAAGACGAAATAAAGGAGTGGCCCCACAAAGCCCAGGGCCTGCACCGCTCCC
>VAZL01000361.1:0-5277 GCA_005883445.1 Alphaproteobacteria bacterium
GAATTCGACCGTGGAGCGGCCGAGCACGGGAATGTGACGAGCCAGTCCGCCAGCGACAGCGCGTCCGCTGTCGCGGCTCGCCATCATTCCCGTGCTCCGTGCGGGCCTTCCGCCGCTACCCGGGAGCCCAGCTGCTTCGTGAGCGCGCGAACCTTCTCGGTGGCCTCCGCGAGTTCCGCGCGGAAGCGTCCGGGCTCCCAGATCTGAAACTTGTGGCCGAGACCGGCGAAGGCGACCTCGTCCTTGATGCTGGCGTGACTCTTGAGCGGTTCGGTGAGGATCGCCCTGCCCTCGCCGTCGATCTTCAACACCTCGCTCGTGCCGTAGAGCGCTGCCGAAAACTGCTCGCGCTCCTCCGAATAAGGGGGAAAGCGTCCGATCAGCGTCTCGATTTCCTTGAGCAACGCGTTGCCACCGGCGTCGAGCGCGGGCCGGTCGAGCGTCGGATAGCAATAGAGGCCCTCGAAGCCGTCGCGCGCGAGCACCGCGCGGAACGGCGCCGGGATCGACACCCGGCCCTTCGTATCGAGGCGCAAGGTGTAGTGGGACACGAAGCGGTCCATGACGTTTCTGGTTCACCCCCGCGGGTCGCTTCCGCGCTCCTGGGGCGCGAGCCCAAGCCACCCGCGCCGCCCCTGCGGAGGCGGTCTTGAACGCCGCATCACCGCATGGGACACTATGGGTTATCATGGGATCACTTGGGCGTCAATCAACCGCCCGGGCGCGTCCGCGCCCCGGCTCAAGCGGAATCTTCATGGCCCATTAATGGGATGCCCGCTTAAGGAATGGTTGAGGGGCAATTCCCGGTGTGTCCCCCTGAGACTGCGCCGCGGGCTTCCAGGGGCGCGACTCGACATTAATCATTGGTTAACGCGCGGGGCGCCCTACCCGCGACCAGGGTTCCCGTCCTGACATCTGGTTTGTCTCAGTCACCCTCGGCCTTCGATGCGACGCCGTCCAACGGGTTTGCAGTGCGCAAACCCCTTCGCAGCAGCGGCTGCAAGGGTTCCCAATGCACGGAACGCATGGCTGTGCTCGCGAGTTGTTTCCCAGCAAGGAAGGCTTCCTTTCCTTGACGGAACAAACACGATCGGAGGCCACAAATGCTCAAGACACTCATGATTTCGGCAGCGGTGAGCGCGTTGATGGTTTCAGGCGCCCTGGCGCAAGCCGATATGTCAAAACAACCGGCGGCGAAAACCGATGCCGCCCCCGCCGTCCCGCATGACACCGCGAAATTCATCGCGGCGCAGGGAACGGACCAGTGGGTTTTCTCCAAGTTCAAAGGTACCGATGTCCTCGGCCCCGACAACGCACACATCGGCAATGTGAGTGACATGCTGTTCGACAAGAACGGCAAGATCCTCGGCCTGATCGTGGGCGTGGGCGGCTTCCTCGGCATCGGGGAAAAGAGCGTCGCCATCGATATGAGCGCGTTCCAGCCGGTTCCCGCCGACACCGGCAGCAGCACTGGCGCTGGCGGCAACACCGCCATGGCCAGCCGCAACGACGACCCCACCATGGTCAAGCTCAAAGTCAGCTGGACCAAGGACCAGCTCAAGAACGCGCCGGACTTCCAGTATTACAAGCCGCCGGCACGCACGACGAGCGGCGCGGGCGGGTCGCCGACCACCGGGATGGCGCCGCGGCCGACCACTCCGCCGGCGGAACGCTAACAAGGAGGTTCGGGGAACATTAACCAAGTGGCGTATTGTCGGGGCCGATGAGCGAGTAGCGTATTGTCGCGAGCGTCGAGCGTTGCGTGAGTAGCGTAGGCGGGACGAAGGCGTCCCGGAGTTCGACGGTCGGGTCGGCGACAAGCCGGCCCGGCCGTCGCTTTTTTGAGGCGCGTCTCGTCTGCAACGAACGGGATTCGCCAAAGTCAGCGCGCGGGCGCGCGCATGCGCTTGTCTCGTCGCGTTGTTTCTGCACAATCGCCGCTCCTGCCGAAGAGCCTTTCGTCTTGCGCAAGTGGAAACGGCTCCTGCAAACATCCCTGGCGGTGCGCGTATGGTTGCGTCCGAGTTGCGTCCCGAATCCTCCGTCGTCGCCGAGGTGAGACCTTCGCCGAACCACGGCGAGCGCAGAGGCACGGACGCGCCCGACACGATCGTGTTGCATTATACCGGCATGCCGGACGACCAAGCCGCGATCAGCCTGCTGTGCAACCCGAGCAGCGAAGTCTCCGCCCACTACGTCGTGCTGCCGGACGGCTATATCATCCAATTGGTCGCCGAGGCGCGGCGCGCCTGGCACGCGGGGACGTCGTCGTGGGCGGGGGAGAGCGACATCAATTCGCGCTCGATCGGCATCGAGATCGCCAATCCCGGCCATGACCATGGCTATCCCGCCTTTCCGAAACGGCAGGTCGCGGCGGTGACGGCGCTCTGCCGCAGCATTTTCACCCGCCACCGGATTCCTGCCGAGCGCGTGCTTGCCCATTCCGACGTTGCGCCCTCACGCAAGCGCGATCCCGGCGAAAAATTTCCCTGGAAGACGCTTGCCGATTCCGGCATCGGCCTGTGGGTGAAGCCCGCTCCCATCGACCCAACGGGAGCGATTTTCACGCTCGGCGAGACCAATCCCGCCATCGAAGAGGCGCAAACGCTGTTGGCGCGCTACGGCTATGACGTCACCGCCAGCGGTTATCTCGATAGCGCCACTCGCGACGCCGTGGCTGCCTTCCAGCGCCATTTCCGCCCGCAACGGGTCGACGGCGTCATCGATGTCTCGACCGTCTCGACGCTGAAGGACCTCCTCGCGGCGCGCGACGCCCGGCTTAGCGCCGGCAAACCTGGTTGAGGCCATCGGCTGCCGGCCTCGCCAGCGTTAACGCGATGGTGGCGCGGGTCTTGACGTTCTCCCGCGCACACCCCATGCCTTACGCGTCAGTCGGCTGGACGGCCGCTCGGGTCAATGCCGAAAGGTGGACCTGAGAGGAAAGTCCGGGCTCCATGGACATACGGTGCCGGATAACGTCCGGCGGGCGTAAGCCCAGGGACAGTGCCACAGAGAACAGACCGCCGCGCCCATCGCTCGCCACTTGCGGGGAGGGAGCGGTAAGGGTGAAACGGTGCGGTAAGAGCGCACCGCGCCTGCGGCAACGCAGACGGCACGGCAAACCCCACCGGGAGCAAGACCGAATAGGGACGGCGCGGAGCTCGCCTCTGCGAGAGCGGAAGCGGTCTTCGGGATCCATGTCCGGATCCGGCCGTCCGGGTAGGTTGCTGAAGGCGCCGGGCAACCGGCGTCGCAGAGGAATGGCCGTCACGCGAGGCGCAAGCCTCGCCCTACAGAACCCGGCTTACAGGCCGGCTGATGCGCTTCAGGGGGGCTCGGCGGAAACCCGCCGGGCCCCCGCCAATTTTGGCGACCGCGTGCCCGCGATCAGCCGCCGCGCGTTACGTGCCGAGCCTCTTGTAGGCGTCGATCACGGCTTGGCCGTCGGCGCCGGCCTTGGTGAGCCACTCCGCGGTGAGGCGCTCGCCGATCTGCTGCAGGCCCGTCTTCAAGTCCTCGCTCGGCGACAATACTTTCAAGCCGTGGGCGGCGAGCTGCTCGCCGTACCACTTGTGCTTATCCTGCGACATCCACCAGCCGCGCGTTTCGGCGGCGGCGGCGACCTTGAGCAGCGCATCCTGCGTCGGCTTGTCGAGGCGATCAAAGGCCGCCTTGTTCATCAAGGTCACGTTCTTCGGCAGCCACGCCTGCGTGTCGTAGAAATAGGTCATGGTCTCCCATGCCTTGCTGTCGTACCCGGTCGCGACCGAAGTCATCAAGGCGTTGATCAGCCCAGTGGCGAGCGCCTGCTGCAAGTCGGCCGCCTGGATCGTCACGGGATAAGCGCCGACGATCTGGGCGATGCGCTCGGTCCCCGCGTTGTACACGCGCCAGGAGAGCCCGCGCATATCCGCGATGGTGTTGATCTCCTTCTTCGCGTAGATGCCCTGCGGCGGCCAGGGAACCGCAAACAGCACCATCAGGCCTTGCGCGGCGAACTTGCGCTCGATCGCGGGCCTCGACGCCGCCCACAATTTGCGCGCCTCGCCATAGCTCGCGGCCAGGAACGGGACCACGTCGACGCCGAACATCGGGTCTTCGTTGTCGTGCAGCGAGATCAGGATTTCGCCCGCCTGCGCCTGGCCGATTCGCACCGCGCTCTTGATGGCGGGCGCCGGGAATAACGACGCGTTGGGATAGACCTTGATCGCGAGCTTGCCGCCGGTCACCTCGCCCACGTCCTTGGCGAAGGCGGCGAGATTTTCGCTGTGAAAATTATCAGCCGGGTAGGCGGACGGGAGACGCCATTGGACCTGCGCGCAGGCAGGCGCGGTGGCCAGCGCGACCGCGAGAGCTGCTGCGGACGCCGAAAATCGCACCATTGGCATGGCCCCGAGAGCCGAGTTTCGCAAACTGCCCCCGGCGCCATCATATGGGAGATTGCAGCGACATTGGGACGTCGGAACGCGCGAAAAGCCCGAGCCAACGGCGGGCGGAGCAGGGCCAAGCTCCATGGGCAATGAGATGCTTCGCCTGGGGCGCAGGCGCCCCTATAAAGCGGCCAGTACACGCGCAGGCGCACGGCGATGCAAACCGACGGCAGCTGGGATTTCTGGATCGATCGCGGCGGCACCTTCACCGACGTGATCGGGCGCCGGCCTGACGGCGCGCTCGTCGCCCACAAGCTTCTTTCCGACAACCCCGAGGCCTACGGCGACGCCGCGGTGCAGGGCATCCGCAATCTCATCGGCGTCAAGCCGGACGAACCGATCCCCCAGGGGATCATTGGCTCGGTGAAGATGGGCACCACGGTCGCGACCAATGCGCTGCTCGAGCGCAAGGGCGAGCGCACGCTGCTGCTCATCACCAAGGGATTTCGCGACGCGCTCAAGATCGGCTATCAGGCGCGGCCGAAAATTTTCGCCCGCCACATCATCAAGCCGCAGATGCTCTATGAGCGCGTGGTCGAGGTGGACGAGCGCGTGCGCGCCGACGGTACGGTGGAGGAGGAGCCGGACCTTGCCGCCGTGCGCGCCGAGCTCTCGGCTGCGCTCGCGGCCGGCATCAAGGCGGTCGCGATCGTGTTCATGCACGCCTACCGGTATTGCGAGCACGAGCAGCGCGTGGCCGCGCTCGCGCGCGAGATCGGCTTTCCGCAGGTCTCGGTCAGCCACGAGGTCTCGCCGCTGATCAAGCTCGTGGGCCGCGGCGACACCACGGTGGTCGACGCCTACCTCTCGCCCATCCTGCAGCGATATGTGTCGCAGGTGGCGCGCG
>VAZL01000361.1:5443-7414 GCA_005883445.1 Alphaproteobacteria bacterium
CCACTTCGACGGCGAATACGAGCGCGCCTTCGAGACCGAGGTCGCCGGCGTGCGCATGCGCGCGCCGATGATGCTCATCCACACAGTGGCGGCGGGCGGCGGCTCGATCCTGCATTTCGACGGCGCGCGCTTCCGCGTCGGGCCCGACAGCGCCGGCGCCAATCCGGGCCCGAAGTGTTACCGCCGCGGCGGGCCGCTCGCGCTCACCGACGCCAACGTCATGGTCGGCAAGCTGATGGCGGACTTCTTTCCGAAGATTTTCGGTCCGCAGCAGAACCTGCCGCTCGACATCGACGGGGTGCGCACGGCCTTTGCCGAGCTCGCCCGCGAGATCGGCGATGGCCGCTCGGGCGAAGACGTTGCCGACGGCTTCATCAAGATCGCGGTTGAGAACATGGCGAACGCGATCAAGAAAATCTCGGTGCAGCGCGGTTAGGACGTGACGCGCTACACGCTCAACTGCTTCGGCGGCGCCGGCGGCCAGCATGCCTGCCTGGTCGCCGACGCGCTCGGCATGACCAAGGTGCTGATCCATCCGTTCTCCTCGCTCCTGTCCGCCTACGGCATGGGCCTCGCCGACATCCGCGCCACGCGCCAGCAGGCGGTCGAAGAGCCGTTCGGGGATGCGGCGCTGGCATCGATTGCGCGCGTCGGCGGCCGCCTGGCGGAGGACGCCAGGCGCGAAGTCGTCGACCAGGGCGTGGCCGCGCAAGCGGTTGAGGTCTTCATCCGCGCGCACATCCGCTACGCCGGCACCGACACCGCGCTGGTCGCGCCGGCGTTTTCCCTCCACGCTTCCCACGAAGAGAGTGGCCGCCCTTCCCTCGCGGAGATGAAATCCGCCTTCGAGGCCGCGCACAAATCGCGCTTCGGATTCATCGACGAAAGCAAGGAGCTGGTGGTCGAAGCGGTGTCGGTCGAAGCGGTCGGCGGCGGTGCGAAGTTCACCGAGCCGGTGTTGTCGACGACGAGCGCTGGGCTCCCCTCCCCGGTGCGCCGGACGAAATTCTATTCGCGCGGCCAGTGGCACGAGGCCGCGGTGTTCACGCGCGAGCAGCTTTCCCCCGGCCACGCCGTACACGGCCCGGCCATCATCATCGAGCCGCATCAGACCATCGTGGTCGAGGACGGGTGGCGCGCCCAAATCACTGCCAAGGACCACCTCGTGCTGGATCGGGTCGTGCCGCTCAAGCGGCAAAGCGCCGTCGGCACCGCCGCCGACCCGGTGATGCTCGAAGTGTTCAACAATCTGTTCATGTCGATCGCCGAGCAAATGGGCGTGTCGCTGCAGAACACCGCCTATTCGGTCAACATCAAGGAGCGGCTCGACTTCTCCTGCGCGGTGTTCGCCGCCGACTCCACGCTCGTCGCCAACGCGCCGCACATGCCGGTGCATCTCGGCTCCATGGACCGCGCGGTCGAAACCATCATCCGCGAGAACAAGAGCAAGATCGCGCCGGGCGACGTCTACGCCATCAACGCGCCCTACAACGGCGGCACGCATCTGCCCGACATCACGGTGTGCACGCCGGTTTTCGATGCCCCCGGCCGCGAGCTCCTGTTCTGGGTCGCCTCGCGCGGCCATCACGCCGACGTCGGCGGCATTTCGCCCGGCTCGATGTCGCCGAACGCGACCACGATCGAGGAAGAAGGGGTCTACATCGACAATTTCAAGCTGGTGGACCGTGGCCGCTTCCGCGAGCAGGCGCTCTACGACCTGCTCACCGGCGCGAAATATCCCGCCCGCAATGCGCTGCAGAACGTCAACGACATCAAGGCGCAGATCGCCGCGAACGAGAAGGGCGTGCAGGAGCTGCGCAAGATGGTCGCGCACTTCACGTTGCCGGTGGTCAAAGCCTACATGCAGCACGTGCAGGACAACGCGGCCGAGAGTGTTCGCCGCGTCATCGATCGCATCCACGATGCCGCATTCGAATACGAGATGGACCAGGGGACGTGGATCAAGGTCAA